>ONBC01000068.1 GCA_900315955.1 uncultured Prevotella sp. | reverse complement strand
TGAGATCATACAACTTCTGCCATACCAATACAAAAAATCCCGGGAATAACCTCGGGATTTTTTGTTTGATTACAGGACGGCCTAAATTGAATGGTTACTGTCCTGCTCGCTCTTTGGGTAGGCGCGCGCTACGGCTCTCTGGCACTTGGTGCCATCTCCGGTATAGGCTTGGCTGTACTGGTCTTTTGTTTTAACCTCAAGCCAGGCGACCCGCCCACCGATGTTATCTACATCATCATCGCCGCCGTGACCTGTGCGGGCATGCTGCAAGCCTCCGGAGGCATGGACTGGATGATACAGATAGCGGAACGGTTGCTTCGCAAGCATCCAGACCGTATCACTTTCCTTGCGCCATTCACTACGTTCTTCCTTACGGTGCTCGTCGGTACCGGCCACGTGGTATACACCCTCATGCCCATCATCTGCGACATCGCCTTAAAGAAAGGCATCCGCCCCGAGCGGCCGTGTGGCATCGCCAGTATTGCCTCACAGATTGGTATCACATGCTCGCCTATCGCAGCCGCTGTCGTAGCCTTCTCCACGATCTCCGCGCAATTTGGCTTCCATGTTACCAACGTGCAGATCATCATGGTGACAATCCCTGCCTGTGTCTTGGGCATCCTCATGGCGAGCCTGGCCAGCTACCACCGCGGTCTCGATCTTGACAAGGACCCCGAGTTTCAGGCGAAGATCAAAGATCCGGAGAAGCGGGCGTATATATATGGAAGCAACGCTACGACCCTCGACAAGAAAATCTCCAAGGAGAGCAAGCGCGCGGTTTATATCTTCCTCGCTGCCCTCGTTCTTATCCTCGTTATCTCCATCCCACAGATGTTCGGCGTGAACATTCTACCTCACTGGAACAGCATCCAGGCTGTTGACGGAGCCGGAGATGTCGTGCTCTCCGGCCGCATACAGATCACTGCCGCACAGCTTGCCAAAGCCGGGGTGGTGCTCAGTGGCTATACCGAGGTTGTGCAGAAATACCTTACGATGAATGTCGTCATCCAGATCATTATGCTCACCGCTACGGCTCTGATGATCATCGTCAGCAAAGCCAAGCCAAAGGCTGCCGTACAGGGAGCCGTGTGGCAGAACGGTATGGTGGCTGTTGTCGCTATCTATGGCATCGCTTGGATGAGTAATACTTATTTTGACAATTATCTCCCTCAGATGGAGCAGATGCTTGGAGGCATCGTCGGTCAGTATCCATGGACCATCGCCATCGCCTTCTTCCTTGTGTCCGTACTCATCAACAGTCAGGGTGCCGTAGTTGTTGCCATGCTGCCGTTAGCTTACAGTCTCCACATCGAGGGATGGGTGCTCTTAGGCGTGCTGCCTTCCGTCTATGGCTATTTCTTCATTCCCAACTATCCGTCGGATATCGCTACGGTCAATTTTGATCGCTCCGGCACAACCGTCATTGGCAAGTACTTGCTGAACCATTCATTCATGATGCCAGGCATGATACATGTCGTCACAGCCACAATTTGCGGATACGCCATCAGCGCGCTCTTCCACTTCGTGTTCCACCTTTATTAAGAGTATTCTATTAGGTATTCCCCGGTTTGCGTCACGATCGTTTTGCGTCAGCATCACGACCGTGACGCTTTTGTTTTCATGTCAGTCAGAACAGCGACTTCAGCACGGCCAGCGATTTCATTTCCGGGAATCCGGGAACGTGAAGTCGATAATAATTGACAATAACATCAAGGCATTGGTTCCTTTCTTCGCGATTCATCTTGAATAGCCGCATGTTGTCAAAGTTCATGCGCATCAGGAGTCTTATTTTCCGTGCATCTTCCGGACAGAGATAGTCGGGGTGCAGCGGGCATGCCTTGGTGAAGCTGCCGTCTCGCAGATCGAACCATGCCCCGTCACTGTACTCGTCCAAATTGGGGTAGAAGCCGATGAACAGCGATACGTGAAGCGTGAACACTAAGTGGAAGTTGGCGAAACCTTCCGAGGCGTTGTCGAGCCAAAGGAGACTTTTCTCCGTAAAATCCTCCAAGTGCTCGCTGTCATGTTCCCCACGTGTAGCATAAAGCAAGAACTCTGTGAGGAACATGCCAATGGATAATTTGTAAGGATCGAAAGGCAAGGAGGCATAAGGATGTGCCATACGCACGTCGCGCAGGCGCTGCAGCTCCGTCGTCGTGCGCTCGTCATAGTCGATCTCAAGGATCGTGAGCGGCTGGAAGAGCTGCTTTTTGATCTTTCCCCGGTTTGTTTTCGAAAGCGTACAGGCAAACGATACGCGTCCCGAGTGAGCCGTGAGCATGTCGACGATCATGCGTGAATCGCCATATTTCACCGTGCGGAGCACGATTGCCTTTGTCTTGACTTCCATATATTTGGCAAATGTAAGAAATATCAAGCATTTAGCAAAAATCTTTGCACCCGCTTATCAAGAGCGATGGTCCATTCGTCTATCGGTTAGGACGAGAGATTTTCATTCTCTAAAGAGCAGTTCGACTCTGCTATGGACTACACTCCTCGTTGGCATTTACGCAGAAATAATAAAGAATAAAAATAAAGATGGCAAATCACAAATCGTCAATCAAGAGAATCCGTCAGACTAAGGTTCGTACTTTGCACAACAAATACTATGCAAAGACGATGCGCAATGCTGTTCGTAAGCTCCGCGCAACAACAGATAAGGACGAGGCTGTAAAGCTTTATCCTGCTGTGCAGAAGATGTTGGATAAATTGGCTAAGACCAATATCATCCACAAGAATAAGGCTGCGAACCTGAAATCAAGCCTTGCTCTGCACGTCAATAAGCTCGGCTAATCGTTAGTGGGAGCGCTCAAATAAGTCCGACATGCAGAGTCGGATCACTTGGAGAAAGGATAGAAATTACATCAGGCTGTACGATCTTTCGTGCGGCCTGATTTCGTTTTTATGCGGGAAGACGCTGCACGGCAAAAGAGGAAAGTATTTGGGGACTGGATGCGGAAGTCTGACCTTCTTCCACCCCATATCCCTTTTACCCGCTTTTCAGTCCCCCCGCATTCTCTTACACCTCCTTTTGCCGTCGAGTATAGTAATTTGTACGGCTTGCTCAATCTTCGAACACTTTCAGATAGGTATAGAACGCTTGTCTCATTTCGCTGATGCCGATATATTCATCGGCAGAGTGGGAACGAAACGACTCGCCGGGACCGAGCTTGAACGACTGCCACGGCATGAGCGCCTGGTCGCTGAGCGTCGGGGAGCCGTAGGGCTTGAGGCCGAGACTGACGCAGCGCTGGATGAGCGGGTGCCCGGGATCGATATGTGAGGAGTGGAGACGGAAAGAGTGGGCATGGACCTCACTCTTGACGTGCTGCCTGATGATATCATAGACTTCCTCGTTGGTGTAGTATTCGTTTGTGCGCACGTCGACGAGCATCGTGCACTGGTCGGGGATGACATTATGCTGCGTGCCGGCATGGACCACGGTGAGTGTCATCTTCGTGGGACCGAGCAGAGGACTAACCTTCTGAAACTTATAATCTCTTATCCATACCATGTCGTCGAGGGCTTCATAGATCGCGTTCACTCCCTCGTTGCGAGCGGCATGTCCGCTCTTGCCGTGCGCAAGGACGTCGAGCACCATGAGACCTTTCTCGGCAATGGCGGGTTGCATGCCTGTGGGCTCACCTACGATGGCGGTGTCGATCTTCGGCAACAAGGGCAGGGCCCGAGAGAATCCGTCTTTGCCCGACACCTCCTCTTCGGCCGAGACCAGGTAGACATAGTTGTAGGGCTGCGGCCGGAGCGAGAGCCAACGGAAGACCTGTAGCAGTGTTGTCAGTCCTCCTCCGCAGTCGTTGCTGCCGAGTCCATAGAGCTTGTCGCCTTCAAGCGTGGGCTTGAAAGGGTCGCGGGTCCAACTGTCCACGGGTTTCACCGTGTCGATATGTGCATTGAGCAGCAGTGTAGGCTTGGCGTCATCCCAGTCGGATGACAGCACCCAGACGTTGTTGGCCTCGCGGTGGGGAGCCAGCCCATAGGTTATCATCTGTTTCTCCATGATATCTGCTGCCGCCGTCTCATTGCGGCTCACCGAGGGTGTGGCAATGAGCCGCTTGAGCAGTTCCACGGCATCGTTCACATAATCTTCCTGTCTCATAATATCTTAAATCTCAATGAATTTATTCCTTTGATGGCTTTCCTGACTTGATGGTTCACGGCTGCGGAGATAGGTGAAATCCCATATTGTTTACTATTAAATACGATTACGCGCTTGGGTAATTCTTCAGCGTAATTTCAGAGCTCCGCCATCGTGTCACGTCCGTGTCACGATCCTGCCACGTCTGTGTCACGATCCTGCCTCATCTGTGTCACGATCCTGCCACGTCTGTGTCACGATCCTGTCTCATCTGTGTCACGATTCTGCCTCGTCTGTGTCACGTCACCATGATGCTTGTCTTGCGTGTGACGCGACGGTTTTATCAGGGATGGCGTAGCTTGTCTTGCGCGATGGTTTGTGTCGCGTTATAGCTGAATGGTTACGCGCTTTGCGCATTGTGCCTCTCCGAGGCACGGGGTCAGTTCCCTTCGTCACTTCCTCTCCCCAGGCTGCACTCGCTGCGCTCGCTTAGCCTGGGGTTATGAAGCATTCAGCCTCTCCGAGGCTGTGTTTGTGGCTCCGTCATAATGCTCCTTGTCTGTGCTTGATGCTCCGTCATCATGCTCTGAGTGGTATACGTCTTCTCTGATGCGGTCTCTGTAAGGCAGACACGCAGCCTTGGAGTTCACAGCCTCGGAGAGGCTGAATGCTTCATAACCCCAGTCTAAGCAAGCGAAGCGAGCGCAGACTGGGGGGTGGTAGTCTGAGGCTCTTGACTTGACTCAGTGCCTCGGAGAGGCACAATGCACAAGGTGCGCATCTATCATTCCATTATTTTCTCATTGTAGGGAATTCCATTCTCTATACATAGTTGTATCAGTTCTTCTCTACTGTTTACTTTCTTGTGGTGTTCTTTTTGATTTATAATGTATTGCCTTATTTTTTCTTGATCATTTTTGCTCACTGTGCTTGCAAAGTATTCAGATTCCCAACCGCCGAACATTGGGTATTTGTCCTTAGCATTTTTCATCATTTTGCTTGTTGCCGTCTTCAGATCACACATGAAATCGGAAATGGCTATAGACGGATGTAGACTGACTAAAATGTGAATGTGGTCGGGCATGCCATTGACCCTGTATAGGGCACTGTCGTGTGCTTTGGTGAACTGGTAGATATACATATACAGTTCGCGTTCATGAGCAGGGAGGATCGTCGGTTCGCTCCGCTTGGTGCGGACGACTATGTGGTATAAGAGGTAAGTGTAGCTCATGTTTTTATTGATTATATATTTTTGTTGTTACGCGCTTTGCGCATTGTGCCTCTCCAAGGCACTGAGTCAGTTTCCTTCGTCACTTCCTCACCCCCAGGCTGCACTCGCTGCGCTCGCTTAGCCTGGGGTTATGAAGCATTCAGCCTCTCCGAGGCTGTGCCTGTCGCTCTGTCATCACGCTGTGCGGCAGTGTCCGTCGCTCTGTCATCACGCTCCGAGGCTGTGCCTGTCGCTCTGTCATCACGCTGTGCGGCAGTGCCCGTCGTTCTGTCATCACGCTGCGCGGCTGTGTCCGTCGCTCTGTCATCACGCTGCGCGGCTGTGTCCGTCGCTCTGTCATCACGCTCCGCGGCTGCGGGTGCCATCTCCTATATGGTTGCTGCCATGTAACTGTATCGGCAAAATTAAAAAAAAAGATTTAAGATCCTTTGAATATTTCGCATTATTATTTTATCTTTGCAACAAATAAAGCCTAAGCTTATGCAAAACAGATCGCATCTGTCAGTGTTGATACACTCTCAGGCAAAAAAGTATGGCAATCGGACAGCCCTTGTCCGACAAGGTTTCGGCAGTTCCAAGTGGACTGACGTGTCGTGGAATCAGTTCTCGCTGAATGTCAAGAAGGTCAGCAACGCCCTCTTGGCACTCGGACTAAAGCCTCAGGAGAAGATCGCTGTCTTCTCCCAGAACTGTGCGGAATACCTGTACACAGATTTTGGCGCTTACGGTATCCGTGTGGTCTCTATCCCGTTCTATGCCACCACTTCGGGACAGCAGGTACAATATATGATCAACGATGCAGGCGTGCGCATCATCTTCGTGGGCGAGCAGGAGCAGTATGACAAGGCTCACCGTGTGCACGCCCTCTGCCCGACTCTGGAGCGTATCATTGTCTTCGACCGTCACGTGCGTCTGAGCATGCACGACCCGGAAGCGATGTATTTCGACGACTTCATCAAGCTGGGCGAGGACTTGTCTCACGAGCAGGACGTTGAGGCGCTGTGGAAGCAGGCCAACGACGACGACCTTTGCAATATCCTCTATACCAGTGGCACGACGGGTGAGTCGAAAGGCGTGATGCTCTCCTATGGTCAGTATGCCGCCGCTCTCAAGGCCAACGATGCCTGTGTGCCGGTAGGGGAGAAAGACCGCGTCATCGACTTCCTGCCTTTCACGCATATCTTTGAGCGCGGCTGGGCTTATCTCTGTCTCACGGAGGGAGCCACGCTCATCGTCAATGTCAATCCGCATAAGATCCAGGAATCAATGCGCGAGACCCATCCGACGTGTATGTCGAGCGTGCCGCGATTCTGGGAGAAGGTGTACCAGGCCGTGAAGGCAAAGATAGACCGGTCGAGTGCCACCCAGCAGAAGATCTTTTATAAGGCATGGAGCATCGGCAAACGATACAATATCGACTACCTCTCCAAAGGCAAGCGCCCGCCGCTGAAGCTGCGCCTCGAGTATGCCCTTGCCGACAAGGCGGTGCTCAGTCTGGTGCGTAAGCAGATAGGCTTGGAGCATCCGAACATCTTCCCTACTGCCGGGGCTTATGTCTCTCCCGAAGTGGAGGAGTTTGTGCACAGCATCGGCATCTGCATGATTGTAGGCTACGGCTTGACGGAGAGCCTCGCCACGGTGTCGTGTGACCACAAAAACGAGCCGTTCACCATAGGCAGTTGCGGACGGCCCATCAACAGTATCGAGATCAAGATAGGTGAGGATAACGAGATCCTCCTGAAGGGTCCGACGATCACGAAAGGGTATTATAATCGGCCGGAGCTGAACGCCAAGACCTTCGACCCCGACGGCTTCTTCCATACCGGCGATGCCGGTTATCTGAAGAATGGTGAGCTCTATCTCACGGAGCGTATCAAAGACCTCTTCAAGACGAGCAATGGTAAGTATATCGCTCCGCAGATGATTGAGTCGTTGCTCCTCGTGGATAAGTTCGTTGACCAGGTGGCTGTCATTGCCGACCAGCGTAAGTTCGTCTCAGCCCTCGTGGTGCCTGAATACAGTGTCCTGGAGGCTTGGGCCCATGAGCGTGGCATACAGTTCGCGGACCGTGCGGAACTGTGCAAGAACCAGCAGGTCATCGACATGATGACCGAGCGTATCGACACGTTGCAGCAGGGACTGGCCCACTATGAGCAGATCAAACGCTTCACGCTGTTGCCCCACCATTTCTCCATGCAGAACGGGGAGATGACCAACACGCTGAAGTTGCGCCGGCCCATTGTCAACGAACATTATAAAGACATCATCGACGCCATGTATGCGAATACACCGTCGGATGGGATAATAACAAAATAAGTTTATGAGTTTATAAGTTTATGAGTTTATAAGTTTATAAGGTTATGAGTTTATGAGTTCACGAACTCACGGACTCATAAACTCACGAACTCATAAACTCACGAACTAAAAAACTGACACCATGATTACAGCAGATCAACTAAAAGATGTGTTGGACCGCACCGAGAAGCTCCATCATTATCTCAATATTGACCAGAAGAAAGTAGAGTTTGAAGAAGAGCAGCTGCGCACCCAGGCGCCCGACTTTTGGGATGACCCGAAGCAGGCGCAGGCTCAGATGAAGAAGGTGAAAGGCATAGAGAAATGGCTCGACGGATACAAGCAGTGCAAGCAGTATGCCGACGAGCTGCAGCTCGCCTTCGACTATTATAAGGAGGACCTCGTCACGGAAGAGGAGGTCGATGCCGATTATGCCAAGGCTATCAAGTGCATTGAGGACTTGGAGTTGAAGAACATGCTTCGCCAGGACGAGGACTCTATGGATGCCGTCATGAAAATCAACGCCGGTGCGGGCGGCACAGAGGCCCAGGACTGGGCGCAGATGCTTATGCGTATGTATATGCGCTGGTGTGAGGCGCACGGGTACAAGACCACCATCACCGACCTGCAGCCGGGTGAGGAGGTAGGCATCAAGAGTATGACGATGACCATCGAGGGTGGCGAGTATGCTTACGGCTTCCTGAAGAGTGAGAATGGTGTGCACCGTCTCGTGCGTGTGTCGCCTTACAATGCTCAGGGTAAGCGGATGACGAGCTTCGCCTCCGTCTTCGTCACACCGCTTGTCGACGATACCATTGAGGTTTATGTCGACCCCGCCAAGGTGAGCTGGGATACGTTCCGCTCCAGTGGAGCCGGCGGCCAGAACGTCAATAAGGTGGAGTCGGGCGTGCGCCTGCGCTATCAGTATGAAGACCCCGACACGGGTGAGAAAGAGGAGATCCTCATTGAGAACACCGAGACGCGCGACCAGCCGAAGAACCGCGAGAAGGCGATGAAACTCTTGAAGAGTCAGCTCTATGACCGCGCGCTGAAGAAGCAGCAGGCTGAGAAAGCAAAGATTGAGGCGGGCAAGAAGAAGATAGAGTGGGGCAGTCAGATCCGCTCCTATGTCTTCGACGACCGGCGGGTGAAAGACCATCGCACCGGTTATCAGACCTCAGATGTCGACGGCGTGATGGACGGAAAGATAGACGGTTTCATCAAGGCCTACCTCATGGAGTTCGCCGAGAGCGACGCGCAGAAGGAAGACTAAGGGAGAAGGCCGTTCAGAAAAGGGAAATACCCCAAAGACATTACCAAGAAAGAAAACTAAATAACATAATACTATGGGAAACAATAAGAAAGAGCAATTGAAGCACATCCCCGCAAGGGAGGTGAATGCTGCCTCCACAGCGAAGAAGCGTGAGGAGCATCAGGACAAGCAGAAGAACCAGGGTGAGCTTGTGGTGAAATGGATCTTTGGTGTCCTTGTTGCCCTTGCTATCATCTACATGATCTGGTCGATGTTTATTGTGCAGTAAATACAACATGAGTGGATTAGAGATAGAACGTAAGTTCTTGGTCAAACATGGCGGTGCGTTCAAACGTGCCGCCTCTTCTGTGAGTCATATCCAGCAGGGGTATATCCCGGCAGAGGGTGCTACCGTGCGTGTGCGCGTCCGTGACGACAAGGCTTATCTGACCATCAAGAGCCGGAGCGTGGACGGTGGCATGACACGGTATGAGTTTGAAAAGGAGATAACGCTCGATGAGGCTTCCCACCTGATGAAGCTCTGTCGGGGTGGTGTCATCGACAAGCACCGTTACCTCGTGCCGGTCGGCAACCATACCTATGAGGTCGATGAGTTCCACGGCGACAACGACGGGCTCGTGATGGCGGAGGTGGAGTTAGGAAGTGAGACGGAAGCCTTCGACAAGCCCGACTTCCTCGGCCCCGAGGTAACGGGTGACAAACACTTCTACAACTCTTATATGTTGACAAACCCCTATAAGAACTGGAAGAAATTGGTGGCGGAGGAATACAGGTAATCTTTTTTCTTCCATTTTATATGTTTATATGCCATTTATTTTATAATTTTGCATTATAATTGATTGTAAAGTTATAGATAAAGCATATTTATGTCAAAAGAGAGAGCAAGTTTCGGTAGTAAAATAGGTATGATCCTGGCCACGGCTGGTGGTGCCGTAGGCTTGGGCAACATCTGGCGTTTCCCTTATATGGCGGGCCAGAACGGGGGTGCCGCCTTCATCATTGTCTATATCGGGTGCGTACTGTTGTTGGGAATCCCGTGCATGGTGTCGGAGTTTATCATTGGCCGGCACGGAGCGGCGAATACCTATCGTGCCTATTCGCAGGTGGCTCACGGCTCGGCGTGGAAATATGTCGGGTTCCTGGGTGTGTTGACGGGCTTCCTGATCACGGGATATTATGCCGTCATCTCCGGCTGGTGCCTGCAGTATGTCTATGCCTCCATCATGGGACAGCTCCATGGCGATGCCAACTTCGTGAAACAGTATTTTGCCGATTTCTCTACGAGTGGCATCCAGCCCATCTTCTGGCTGGTCATCATCATGGGCGTTACACATTTTGTTATCATCCATGGTATCCGGGAAGGTATCGAGAAGGCGTCGAAACTGATGATGCCGACCCTGTTTGTCTTGTTGCTCGTCATTGTCGTCTGCTCCTGCCTCTTGCCGAATGCGGGCAAGGGAATAGAGTTTCTTTTTAAGCCCGACTTCTCGAAGGTCGACAGTGGGGTGTTCCTCGGTGCCCTCGGCCAGAGCTTCTACTCGCTGAGCATCGCCATGGGCTGTATCTGCACCTATGCTTCCTATTACACGCGTCAGACCAACCTGCTGACCTCTGCCGTCCAGATCTGTTCTATCGACACGATGGTCGCTATCCTTGCGGGTCTGATGATCTTCCCCGCCGCCTTCTCGGTGGGTGTCAATCCCGACAGCGGCCCGTCGTTGATCTTCATCACCTTGCCAAACGTTTTCAACGAGGCTTTCGCAGGCCTGCCGGTCTTAGGGTGGGTGATGTCGCTGCTGTTCTACCTCTTGCTCTCGCTGGCAGCCCTGACATCTCTTATCTCGCTGCATGAGGTCTCTACGGCGTTCTTCTATGAGGAGCTGCATATCTCCCGTAAGAAAGGCGCTGTCATCGTGACGGTGGCGTGTACCGTCATCGGAGCCATCTGCTCCCTGTCGTTGGGCGACTGGAGCGGGCTGGAGATTGGCGGTAAGCCGCTGTTCGATGTCTTCGATTTCGTGACCGGACAGATCTTCCTCCCCGTCGGCGGTTTCCTGACCTGTATCTTCCTCGGCTGGGTCGTGCCCAAGAAACTGGTGAAGGATGAGTTCACCAACTGGGGGACCGTCTCGCAGCGTTTCTTTGGCATCTATCTCTTCCTGGTGCGTTTCGTGGCACCGCTGTCTATCCTCGCCATCTTCCTCCATCAGTTTGGCGTGATTTAGCAGGGCATCCGTTCCCGAAAATTGTTCGTTATTCTGTTTGTGCTCTGACAAGATTTAGTTATCTTTGCAAGGTGGTTTAACGCAACGGCCGTTACTGTAACGGCTGTGCCATAAAAAGGAGAGGCATTAAAGATGAAGTTCTACGACAGAGAAAAAGAAACACAAGCCTTGGAGCGCATAGAGAAGCTCTCGGCTCAATACGCGCAAATGACCGTCATCACAGGAAGACGGCGCATCGGGAAGACGACGCTTGTCAGGCAGGCTTGCCGACATATTCCGACGGTCTATTTCTTTGTCGGAAGAAAGAGCGAAGGCTTGCTGTGCCGGGAGCTGACAGATATTGTGAGGGAGGTCATGAATATTGATTTAGGCGACTTTGTCTCCTTCGGCCGGCTTTTCACGGCATTGCTAAGGCTCTCTCAAACGCGCAACTTCACGTTGATACTCGATGAGTTTCAGAACTTCCGTTATGTCGGTGATTATGTGTTCACGGATATTCAGAATGCGTGGGACGAGGGTAAGGATCTGAGTCATATGAACCTTATCCTTTGTGGATCCGTCTATTCCATGATGACGCGAATCTTCGATGACAAACGGGAACCGCTTTATGGACGTGCAACGAACCGCTTGAAGGTCAGACCTTTTCCAACATCTGTTCTTAAAGAAATTCTTCATGATTTCAATCCTCAATATGAGCCTGACGATCTGCTTGCGCTTTATATGCTCACCGGTGGGGTGGCGAAGTATGTCGAACAACTGATGACCCATGGGGCTTATACTAAAGAAGACATGATTCGTGAAGTCTTTTCCGCCGGTTCCTATTTTATTACGGAAGGAAGCGAGATGCTGTCGGACGAGTTTGGAAAGGAATATGGCAATTATTTCTCGGTTATCAGTGCAGTCGCCAATGGAAACACCACTCGGGGACTCATCAAAAGCTATACGGGAATAGAAGCCGGAGGGTATCTTGATAAATTGGACAAGAGCTATGACATCCTCACGCGGCGGCGTCCTTATTTGGCATCGGAAGGGTCGCGCAATGTGAGCTATGCCATTAAGGATAATTTTCTCTTGTTCTGGTTCCGCTTCATCTATAAGTACAGGAGTGCGATAGAGATTGGCAACACCGATTATGTGACAGGGAAGGTACTCAGCGATTATGATACCTTCTCGGGTTATCTCCTTGAACGATATTTCAGGCAGAAATACAGTGAGACGGGATTGTACAATATCGTCACTAACTATTGGGAGAGAGATGGTGGCAACGAAATTGACCTCATTGCAGTGAATGAGGTGGAATGTGAGACGGTCATTGGTGAAGTGAAGCGTCATAAGAAACGCATCTCTTTGCCCGTGCTGAAACAGAAGGCAACAAATATTATGCGGCAGAAGCCGGGTCAACACTATGACTTTGTGGCGTTGTCGTTGGAGAATATGTAGAACTTAAGATGGTTAAGTATATGGAACGAGGCAATTTTGGTACGAAGATAGGCGTGGTGCTTGCCACGGCGGGCTCGGCAGTGGGCTTGGGCAACATCTGGCGCTTTCCTTACATGACCGGTCATGACGGTGGCGCGGCGTTCATCATGGTCTATCTTGCGTGTGTACTTGTGCTTGGCATCCCCGGGATGGTCGCCGAGTTTGTCGTCGGTCGTCATGGCGCAGCCAATGCCGCACGGGCTTATACGCGGGCTGGAGGCAGCAAGGCGTGGGGTGCCGTGGGGTTCATTGGTGCGCTGACCTCGCTCATCATCCTCGGATTCTATTCTGTCATCGCCGGCTGGTGCCTACAGTATCTCTTTGCGTCTATCATGGGCAACATCAATGGTGATGCCGCTTATGTGCAGGAATATTTCAAAATGTTCTCATCTTCTCCCATCGAACCTGTCGTCTGGACCATCGCTTTCATTATCCTCACCCATCTTGTCGTGGTGCGTGGCATCCGTAAAGGCATTGAGAAGGTGAGCAACATCCTCATGCCTACCTTGTTTATTCTGCTGCTCGTCATCGTGGCTGCTTCCTGCACCTTACCCGATGCGGGGAAAGGAATCAACTTCCTGTTTAAGCCCGACTTTTCTAAGATTGACCATCAGATCATCTTCGACGGCCTTGGTCAGGCGTTCTTTTCCTTGTCGTTAGGCACCGCCTGTCTCTGTACCTATGCTTCTTACTTCACGCGCCAGACCAACCTCCTGAAGTCTTCAGTCCAGGTCGTTGTTGTCGACACGCTCGTGGCTATCCTGGCGGGTCTGATGATCTTCCCCGCCGCTTTCTCTGTGGGCGTCAATCCCGACAGCGGTCCGTCGCTCATTTTCATCACCCTGCCGAATGTCTTCCAGCAAGCTTTCACCCCGGTCTTAGGCTATATCGTCGGCGTGTTGTTCTATGCACTTTTAGCGCTTGCCGCCCTCACCTCTACGATATCCATGCACGAGATCGGCACCTCGCTCTTCTTTGAGGAGCTGCATATCTCGCGGCCTAAGGGCGCTGTCATAGAGAGCGTCATCGCCATCCTTATCGGCATCGCCTGCTCCCTCTCCTGTGGGGCTGTGGACATCACGGTCGGCGGAAAGAGCTTCCTCGATTTCTGCGACTTCCTTACATCCAATATCCTCCTGCCGCTCGGCTCTTTCGCGACGTGTATCCTCGTGGGCTGGGTAGCACCGCGAAAGATGGTACGCGATGAGTTCACCAACTGGGGGACAGCCTCTGTCCGTGCTTATGGTTTCTGGCTGTTCCTCGTCCGTTTCGTCTCACCCCTGTGTATCGCCGTGGTGTTCCTCCATCAGCTCGGAATCATTTGACATTCTTCTTCCCTAAAAACATCTAACCCTATCACCTGATATGCATCTGCGCGATCTCCATTATATCCGCCGGTCCGACCGCCGCGTTATCTGGTTTCTGTTGGTCCTCTTTGTCATAGTCAGTGCCGTCTTGTGGTTCTTCCATGACAACGAGCCCATGACCAGTGCGCTGTCAGCCGCCGACTCAACGGAGATGAGTCGGAGCGGTGGGAGCTACCGCCTCAAGGACGATCCGCGTGGGGGGAATCGTTATTATGCTGTGCCGGGACGAGCCTCGAGCCGATTCCCCTTCGACCCCAATACCGCCGATTCTACAGAACTCTTGGCCCTTGGCCTCGCGCCCTGGCAGGTGCGGAGCATTTATCGGTACCGCGCCAAAGGGGGTGTGTTCCGCCGTCGTGAGGATTTCGGCCGTGTCTATGGCATGACACGCAAGCAGTATCGCGACCTCGCACCTTATGTCCGTATAGGAGCCGACTATCAGCCTTACGACAATGCCGACAGGAGTGCTCCGTATACGACCACTTACAGGCAGGCGTTCGACAGTGTCGCTACGCATCATTATCCGACGAAGCTGCGGCAGGGGGAGCATATCGAGCTCAATGAGGCGGACACGACGCTGCTGATGAAAGTGCCGGGCATCGGGCGCTATTATGCCAAGGAGATCGCGTTCCGCCGGAAATATTTAGGCGGCTACTATTCTGCGGAACAGTTGTTGGAGATTGCCGACTTCCCCAAGGAGACCCTGACTTATTTCGAGGTCGACCCCGCAAAGGTACATCGGCTGAACATCAACAAGCTCTCACTCAATGAGCTCAAGCGCCATCCGTACATCAATTATTATCAGGCGAAGGATATCGTCGATTACCGTCGTCTCTATGGCACGATACACGACATAGAAGAATTAAAGTTGATGAAAGACTTTACAAAAGCCGATTTCGAGCGTCTAAAACATTATATAGAATATTGACCATGAAGAAAATTCTGTTTACATTCGTATTATTGCTGACCTGCCAGCTGGCTTTCTGCCAATCGGCAAGCAGTGTGTTCAACGACTATCGTGATAAGAAACACGCGGAGTATGTCAGTGTGCCGAAGTTGATGCTGACGATAGCCTCCGCCAAAATGAAGGATGGCAATGTCGCTGCTCTGCTCAAGGAGGTGGACGAGGTCAAGGTGTTGACGCTCTCCGACTGCTCAAGCAGTGTCCGGAAAAAGTTCGTGAAGAAAATTGCAGCCTTGTCGGAGGAAGGCTATAGTGAGTTCACGGGCGTGAAGAAAGGCAAGGCGGAAGGTATGAACATCCTCGTGAAGCAGAAAGGCGACACGATCAACGAGGTCGTGGCAGTATCGGCTGGTGACAACTCGTGCATGGGGATCCTTATCACGGGAGACATCAATGCCGAGGATGTGGCAGCGATCATCGGCATGGTCGATGATTAGCGGGAGTGATGATACGTGGTTAGGAACGTCTTGATAGTTGGGGTATACGCAAAGAGGCGGCTGAAACTCAGCCGCCTCTTTGCGTGTGTCGGGATGACCGGACTCGAACTGGCGACCCCTACGTCCCGAACGTAGTGCGCTACCAACTGCGCTACATCCCGATAGCGGCTGCAAAGGTATAGCTTTTTCTGCAAACAACGAAAGAAAATGGGAAGAATTTCGAAAATATCGATAGAATAAAAATATATTGAAAATTTTCCCCGAAAAATTTGTGGGGTTAAAGAAAAAGCACTACCTTATTGCAACTTGGTGCCTTAGCTCAGGTGGTAGAGCAATGGACTGAAAATCCATGTGTCCTTGGTTCAACTCCAAGAGGTACCACTTCCTCCTTTCATTCGAATCCGGTTTATGACCTCGGTCATTGCCGGATTTTTTTTTGATGCTTTTTGATGTGAGGCTTGTTAGTATTGCCTATCAGAAAAGAATAGTCCGAAAGTATAAAAGCTCAGTCATCATCTTAATAGTATCTATTCTGTTTTCAGATACTTAAGTATACAACTGGACTTTTGGACTTCCGGACTTCTGATAAAGTACCTTCGGAAGGGTAACGTCACAACTTTACCTTATTAGTTGTTTCTTGCCATCTTTGATATACACTCCCTGACGGGGGTCGCAGACGCGTTGTCCTGCGAGGTTGTAATAGTTGTCGTCTTTCGTGGCTTTGCTTTGAACAGCCTTGATGCCCGTGGACTCGTTGCGGAAGTTTTTCAAGGATGAGAGGGCTGAAGTGGCGCATCCTGTTCGGCTGTCGAAGAGCGGAGCATTGTACCAGCCGCCGAGGCTCGTTCCTTTAGCATTATATTCTGGCCACCACCAGAAGAGGCCGTTGACATTGCGGTGCTTGTTGAGCATGGTGATAAGGTCTTCCGTGTATTTCTTCTGACCATCGTCGGAATATTCGTAAGGCTTCTTATAATCGACAGGCGTGCCACTTACTGCCCATTCATAGGGGTAGCCCGTCTCCACGACCATGATACTCTTGGTAGGGTGGAATCCCTCCAATTTGTTGATAGCGCCCTCTAATTCACTTAGTGCGCCATGGAAATAGGGGTAATAGCTTAGTCCAATGATGTCGTAGTCTATTTTGGCATCCGTCATTTGCTTAAAGAAGTTGGTCAGTGCCTTATAGCCGGTGTTGTCGTTTTGTTGCGAGGTAGACACACGCTCTACATGCAGGATGATCTTTGCCGACGGAGTGGTGGTGCGTACGGCTTTGGTAGCCTGGTCAAGGAGCTTCTCGAAGCGTGTCCAGTTGGCGGCAGGAGAGGACGGCCAGCACTGCTTCAAGGTGCCGTTGGGCTGTCCCCACAACATGCCGTAGCTGATCTCGTTGCCTGTCTGTACGAAGTCGGGTGTCGCTCCGGCAGTTTTCAGCTGTGTCAGCACGTCTTGGGTATAGTCGTACACTTTTGTAGCGAGGGCTTCATCACTGAGTGAGGCCCAGGTAGCCGGTGTCCATTGTTTGCTCGGGTCCGCCCATGTGTCGGAATAATGGATATCGAGCATGAACTTCATTCCGGCATCCTTGATGCGTTTGCCTAAGCTCTTCGCCCATTCGATGTTCTGGCAGACGTTGTCGTCACTGCTCCATGTATAAGGCGCGCTGCTGTTCGTCGTCTGCTTCGTCGGGTTGACGAAGAGGCGTACGCGCATGGCGTTCCAGCCCTCTTCCTTGCTGTAGGTGATGAGGTCGTTGATGGGCTCGCCGTCATGGGTGTAATAGGTTGCACCGGCTTTCTCATAGGCAGGAAGCATGGAGATGTCGCCCCCGACATATTTCTGGGCGGAAGCCGTGGTGCTGAAAAGAAACATAAATAACCCACAGACAAGCTTGTGGATGCCTGTGGGTTGTCTTAGAATATTCATTGTTATTTGATTACCTTTTTCCCCTCGTGGATATACACGCCTTTCTCTGTCGGCTCCTTGCTGAGACGGACACCCGAGAGCGTGTACCAGGCTGCATCAGAAGCAGTCGTGGAGGCGTTGATGGTACGGATGGCCGTGGCAGAACTTACATTGCCTATGGAACCGTAAAAGGTGTAGTAGTTGCCATTTTTGAAATCAAGGTCTCCAGTTTTCGAAGTGCCATCGTTGAAGATGATCTTATTGACGTTTACTGTGGTGGTACCCGTATATTTCCAGAGATATACGCTGTTGCCCGTCTTGCTGTTCGTGCCGACGGGTGTGACTTCTGCTTTTGAGCCTGGCCAAGAAGAGTAAAGGTTCTTGCCACCATCCTCCCAAGCCCATACATAGATGGTTGTCTTCCAGTTGGATGGCTTCTCAAAGTATGCATAATAAGTGGCATCGTTGACGACGGTTGCGCAACTCGGAAGCGTATTTGTCTCTTCTTTTGAACCGTCTATTGCCTTGATGCCACTGATGTCGAGACCGTTGGAAACATAAAGCTTATAGTTGTCACCTGAAGCGACAAGCTGGTAACCACTTGTAGAGGTTGTTGTTGTACCTAAGCAGAGGAGCATGCTGTTGTCGTTCGCACCTTTCACGGCCACACTGTAGCCATTGGTCTCGCCGTTGTTCACGGTTACGGTACTCTCATTGGTGATGCCTACAAGTTTGCGCGCCAGAATAAATTTCTTGATGGCTTTGGTATAAGCCTGATAGTGTGGAAGAAAGACGCAAGGTGTACCAGGCATGGTCAGCAGATATGCGTTGGCAGCCTCGATATTTTTTTTCAGCATGTTGTTGTCGCGATATGTATCGTGGTTGTCGGTGAACGTTACAGCATATTGTGCGTACCCACTGCCGATAAGACTCTGCGCTGTATAATTAGCAAGAGAACTCCACGAACTGTTGTTGAAGGCGTTATTGATGAGCCATTTAAGCTGGAAGTCGAAAGCTGCACTGGTCTTGCCAGTATTGTTGACCCAGTTCTGAAGGCCGGAGAGGCCATCGCTACGCCAGTATTCTCCTACGCTGAAGGAAGGCTTCGCCGACTCGTTGTACATCTTTGTGTATGTCGTTGAGTAGCCTCCGGTCATATCATACCGAAAGCCACTATAGCCCATCTCGTTGAGCAGAAAGTCAAGATATGTCTTGATATTGTTTTGTACCTCGGCTTTGGTGTGGTCAAGGTCGCGGGCTCCGTCAAAGTCATCGCCAGTATCAGCCGCTCCGCAGACCTTGTAACCTGCCTTTGCTGTCTTGCCACCGTCATCACCGGTGCAAATGTCCTCCAGAGGATTGGCCCACGTGAGCTTGTATGTCTTACCAGTAGTGGAACTTGTATAAGTCTCATTGGGGAAGTCGACCCAAGTAGATTTACCATTCTTATGATTGATTACCACGTCGGCTATAGTACTCAAGCCTTTTTTCTTAAAGGTACTGATCATCTTCTTGAGCTCTGCCTCGGTGCCAAAGGCACTGTGCTGGTCAAGCCAATAGATGTCAGCATATCCCATTTGCGTCATTCCGTTGCACCAGCCGCTCTGAGGCACCCAGATGAGGTTGAAGTATTTCGACAGAGTGTCTGCCTGCGAGGTGAGGTTTGACCACTGTGTGTCATTGTAGCTGTCCCAGTAGAAGCTCTGCAGCATTACGCCGCCATAGTTGGATGGCCAGCCTTGTGCAAAAGCGCCGAGCGGCATAGCGAGGAGAAGGATGAGAAAAAGATGTTGTAATCGTTTCATGTTATTGTATTTTATTTGTTTCCAGATGTTTTGTCCTTTCTTTATATTGTTATGTGCGAAGATGTTAATTTGCCTTTGCGAAGTTACCAAAAAGTTCTTGTTGCTCTGTTGCATGACATATATCAATTAATGATTATTTTGCGCAAACGGTTGCATGGGGTGCGCCTTCGATGCATGCAGCCTCTCGCTGCTGCAAAGCAGCAGCCTACTGAACCCAGCCTCCGGCAGCCCCGCTCATTGTTTCGCTCGCTCTTGCAACCTGCCCTTTGCTCTGCCTGCTCTTGCAACCTGCCCTTTGCTCTGCCTGCTCTTGCAGCCCGCCCTCTGCTCTGCCATGGTAGGCTCGTTGGGCTGGGTTCTGTAGGCCGCTGCTTTGCAGCGGCTCTTTTTTCAAAAAACTGGAGAAAAGCTTGCTGCGCGTCGCTTTTTTCCCTATCTTTGTCGCAAATCAAAGCTAAGAGGCTATGGATGAAGAGGCACGAAGACGAAAGAGGCTGTTCGCAGGAGAGAAGAAGGAATCGATGTCGCGTAGGTTGGAAGGTCACGACTACCAGTCCCGCAGCATCTACCTGATAACGATGGTCACTGAAGGCCGCCTGCCGCTCTTCGGTGACGTCGTGGGCGACGTGCATCAGCCCTATGGCTATCCTGACGCTCCCCATACCGTGCCTTCCGTTCTTGGTGCGGCTATCTTCGACAACTGGTCAGGCATGCTGGCACGTGTCCCTGAGATGACAGGCATCGCCTTCCAACTCATGCCCGACCATTTCCATGCCATCCTCTTCATCACCGGCAAGATGGCGCTGCCGTTGGGGAAGGTCCTTAACGGCTTCAAGACGGGCTGCCGCCACTCCTTCCATGCCCTTTGCCCCGTTCTGTACGACGCTGCTGTGCAGCGTCAGCACCAGGATGCGCATCGTAAAGCCACTGACCACGGTATCCTCTTCGAGCTCAACTACAACGACAAGGTCCTCCTCCGTGAGGGACAGCTCGACAACTGGAAGCGCTACCTCGCTGACAATCCCCGCCGTCTCCTCGTCAAGCGCGAGCATCCGGAGTTCTTTCGGGTCCAGCGTTCGTTAGTGTGGAAGGGCATGACGTTCTCCAGTCTGGGTAACCTCTTCTTGCTTCGTAAGCCCTTTCTCATCCAGATACAGTGCTCGCGGCGTCTCACTGAGGAGCAGATAGCAGCTAAGACGGCGGAGGCGCTGGCTCGCTGTCGTCAGGGTGCCGTCCTGGTGTCGCCCTCGGTGTCGCCGGGGGAGAAGGCGATTATGCGGGCGGCATTCGACGCGGGCTTTCCGGAGATCATCCTCAAGGACAACGGCTTTACCCCTTTGACAAAGCCGTCGGGCAAGAGCTTCGATGCCTGCGCCCGTGGTCAGCTTCTCTTTCTCGGTCCTACCTGCCATAGCAATGAGCGCAAGACCATCACGCGCTCGGAATGCCTTGCGCTCAACGAGGTAGCGCGGCGGTTGTGTGAGTGAGAGGGCGGACCATTCTGTACGACGCTACTGTGCAGCGTCCCCTGCTGCCCGAGAACGGGGGCCGGAACAGGAAGAAACAAAAGAGGGCAGCCCCACAATGGAGCTGCCCTTCATGATATAATGATAAAGCGGTAAAAATTACTTCTTAGTGATCGTACAGTATGCTTGACCATCGGCCAAAGCATGGAGTTCGATGTCGTAAATCCCATCCTC
>ONBC01000023.1 GCA_900315955.1 uncultured Prevotella sp. | reverse complement strand
ACGCTTATCCTTTATTGAAGTTGGAAGTAACTAATCAAAATTGATCGGTTCGTTTCTCTACCCAAGTGCTTTCTTCACGCTTGCCGCTGCACAGCAGCGACTTACTGAACAAAAGCACTCGCTTCTTGTACTACTTCTCTGTTTATGTAAATCTTTTCAAAGAACTCTTTCTTTATGTTGCCTGTCGGTGTATTTCCGAAAAGCGAGTGCAAAGGTACAGACTTTTTCAATACCCTCCAAATATTTTCGCGATTATTTTTCAAAAATGCTTCAAAATTGACGTATATCAAGCAGAAGGGGCAACACGGCTCTCCTATAAGGCACGATCGTGACACATATGAGGCACGATCGTGACACGAACGAGGCAGGACCGATGCAGCTAAAGCTTAACAACCAATTGGAAACATTATTATGGAAACAGACTATACGACGCAAGACAAATAAACGCAACGAGAATCATTGCCGGAGGAAGACATTCTTTTATCTAATATCCGCTATTTATACTCAAGCCAGGCAGAAGCAATAGTATCTTTATCTGCAACGAAACGGATCCAGCGTGCGAAATAATGAGCCGGTAATACCTTTATTAAAGAAGAGCCTGCCCGTACCTTGTATTTGGCATAATTCATCCAAGTTCCATCACCCGTAGGATCAACCTGCACCGTATAGATGACAGGTCTATCGCCTAAATTATCCAATCGTAAGGTTTTGATATTATAATGGCTGATGAGATAAGGATCGGAAGGTATATTGGCTTTAACACTATCCTTACACCATGGCCCTCCGTGCCCTGTAGGCTTGCCCATTTTCCACAGGTCGTCGATGGTTCCACACCATACCTTGCATTTCCCGTCAGCGGAGGACACAATATGCTCACTGTTCATAGCAGAAGATTGGATACCTGTCATCACCAAGAGCCCGCGATACGACGCATAATCGTTGATTCTCAGATGATGTGTGCAAATTGGACGCATTTTCGCATATCCATCAGCATTTTCTGCTGGCAATTCATAGAACGTTCCTCCAAGATTAAAAAGATCACGTTCTGTAGTCACCTCCCGGCAGATTCTCAACTGAGCTTTGTCCATTAACGAAGCATACCTATCATCACCAAGAGGCAGTCTCCAACGTCGTCCCTTTTCATCAACAATAAGGTAAGAGCCAGGCGTGACAGTCACGACATTATGAGGAATGGCTATCCTCGATCGAATAAATGAAGAATACGCTTCGTCCTCTACTCGCACGAGGTTCATGTCTCCATCCAATTCATAATAACCAGTCTCCTTCTGTTGTCCATCTCTCACGCAGTTGGCAAGGATGCCGAGCTTCCTTCTGTCTCCCCCTAAAGCATACAACAATCCACCTATTGAAGCATTCTCCGAAATACATGAAAGAGAGCTAAAGATGCTATCGTTTGATTCCCTGCGCAGGCGAGTGTCACCGTACACAAAGGCTACGGTCGTTGTGGTTGGCTTGTTTACAGCCACTCTTATCCATTCGCCTTTTAGATGCCCGATGTCCACACACCGCTGTTCACAGGCTCCTACTGTCACACTATTGGTACGTTTCCACACATTCGTTCCATCCTCGTCTACCTCCAGTGTATATTTCACGGCCGTTTTCCCTTCGTTTTCAATCCACATATACCGGTTCTTCCAACCAGCGATCAAGAAAGGCTCAGAGACGGCATTCGCCTCCACCTTCTCCTGTTCCCACACAGCACCTTCGGCATCGGATGTTCCGTTATGGCGAGGTTGGTCAAGCGTCGTGAACCAAAGATTACTATTCGATTGGCCGGGTCCAGCTATTGCCCCTTTTGCTTTCCTCCTATTGAGAAACTCGCTTCGGGCGCTGTCATCACAGCCAAACACCAGCCTCCCATACCACAAACAGAAGTCGCCAATCACTTTCAGATAATTGGAATAAGGCCTCAATCCTGCCGTATGATCCCAAGAAAACGTGCTTGGGAAATGCCAGAACATGCCATGCATTGTCATGAGATATTCGCTGCCCACGTTTCGAATACGAGGCCATTCCGTGTTCCAACCATGCGCCCCGTCATAGCTATTACTCGCCTTCGGCAAACGAAAGAAGCGCCAGCCTCGTACAGAATCGCGAACACCAAGAACAACCGACTTAAAATCCCATCCCAACGCCCATATCGGATCCGTAGCGGGATGGTCGTTACCATAGATACCGCCTGATCCGGTCACTTCGGTAAACTGATTTCGTCTCACGAGATTCCATTGCTTCCCGTCAAACTCTGAGAGCGAACCGGCAGGAATGCGTGGATTGACCATTGCCTCAGGGCAGTCCTCTCCGTTGTTGGAATAAACATACACCCCCTGCCCAGAATAGAACCCTTTGCCATGCACGCCCTTGCAAAGCGTACGTTGATAGCTCTTGGCACCTTCCCGCATCAGCACGTTCCCGTCCTTAAAGAGAGTCTTGATGTCGAGCGAATGGACATCGACCTCATAGAAGCCTTGTTCCATGGTGGCTACATCGATCTTATTAGCAGGATCCTTCAGATTGCGTGCGCATCCAGTCAGTCTCCCCGGCATCCGGTCATAGCCAATCGTCCGCACGTTGCCCTTCCTGTCGATGACATACGGGCCAATAAACAACTGTTCCGTCTCTCTGTGTATCATCCTGTCGGCAGGTGTACCTCCTATGCTCTCCGGGCGCGTGATCTTTCTCATCGACGGTAACAGCTGATACAGCTTGTCAGTAGAACCGAAGGGCATGTGCGGCCCATAGGTTACTGCCCACAGCGAACCCGCCCAAGGCACCACAGCTCCCGTGCCACATTCATTCTCATTATTATAATTGGCCAAACTCGGATAAATACCACTAAAAGCTCGGGGCTGCCCCACTGTCGGTAGGACAAGAGACATTGAAGAAAAGATCAAGACGACACCTCTCTTCGATCGCTGACTCCATCGGCAAAGCCTTTTAATCATTGGATAGTTTTCTGTTTTCATGTTCTTAATTTCTTGGTAAATACTTTCCCTCTTTACAAGAAAGACAGCATTTTTGCAAAATCCGTTAATGGATTTTACTACTTTCTTGGTTAAAAAGGAAAAGATTATTACTTTTGCCAAATAAAACATAGCCAAAGAAAAAGCTATTATGAAATTCGAAAAGTTTTATATCAACTGGTATAGTCGTGCCAAGAACTTCTGCATACAATATGTCGGAGAAAAGGAGGATGCCGAGAATATCATACAAGGAGTTTTCACCGACATGTATGAGAAATGGGATCAACTGTCTGGAGAAGATAAGCTTCCCGCCTATCTGTTCTCTGCCATTAAAAACTCATCTCTGAACTTTCTTCGTCAAAGACTTCAACAGGAAAAGGCTAAAGCACAGATTCAGAGAGATGTCATGTTTGACCTTCGGGTAAACTACGATGCCTTACAAGAACTTAATACAAACTTCCCCAACGAAGAGGATATTAACCGGATGCTCTACCAAGCCATCAACGCGTTGCCTGAACGTTGCCGCAAGATCTTCACCATGCGAAAAATCGACGGTATGAGCCAAAAAGAGGTCGCGCAAGCGTTAGGGATCTCCGTCAACACCATTGAGGTACAAATGCAGATCGCCTACCGCAAACTGAGGGAGCAATTGAAAAATTATGTGCCAATGCTCATTTTCTTGTTAAATATCAATAATTAGCTTTTGAAGATTATAGTGGAAAGCACTTTCGTATGTCTTTTATCAGAGGAGAAAAACATATAACCCGATAACAAAATAGCAAATATTTAGTAATTATGGATACGAGAATCTTAAGATATTTGTTTCATCAGATGAGTGCCGACGAGCTTCGTCTGTTTGAAGCAGACTATAAGCGGGATCCCGAACTTGCAGCCGATACCCGCCGCATGAAAAACCTACAAGCCCTCTTTACCCTTCATTCTTCTCAAAAAGACGAAGAAGGTGGCAAACGCAGCCTCCAACAAAGCTCGTTTGGCAGTGAAGAGAACGGTGTACAGAAAAAAATCTACGCTCTTTTGCGCTACGCCGCCGTCATTGTTGCCACAGCTGGTTTGACACTCTTTATCGTTTCACGCGTCAACCGTCCTCAACCTTCCTATGCCTCAGTATCGACGCAGAAAGGACAAGTGGCTCAATGTACGCTTCCTGATGGCTCCAAGGTATGGCTGAACACTGACACCCGGCTCATCTTCAATACACTAAATGGTCATCGAGACGTGACAGTCAACGGTGAAGCGTTGTTTGATGTCAGGCACGATCCTGCTCACCCGTTCATCGTCAAAAGTAAGCGCGGAAGAATCAAAGTGCTCGGCACGAAGTTTATGGTAACCGACTTCAGCCGTGAGCCTTATAGCGTGACATTGGAAAGGGGGAAAGTGGAGGTAAGCAGCACGATAGAAGGCATAAGGCCAATCGTTCTTTCTCAAAGCCAAAAGGCGGAACTCATAGGTACAAAGTTCGTGGTAACCAAGGCTAAAGACGGTGAGTCGAGTTGGACCGACGGCATACTCACCTTCACGAACGTGCCTTTGACACATATCGCTCACATTATTGAGCGTCAGTACGGCACCCACATTATTATATCCTCTTCATCTTTGGCTCAAGAGCGCTATACCGCTAAGTTCTTTATCACAGACGGGCCTATGGAAATACTAAAGATGCTCCGACAAAGTCACGAATTCGACATCTCAAGCACGCCAAACGGGAGTATCGTCCTGAAATAGAATTATCCCCATGCAAGGCAGCTATACCATTGCATGGGGATAAATAAATTGAGCCACCACACGAATTGTACCTATTTTATCACTATCTTCTTCCCATTGTAAATGTATACACCTCGCCGGGTAGGTCGCTTGTCATATTTATATCCGACAATCGAGTAATAATATCCATTGCTCTTGTTTGTCACCACCGGCTTGATACCCGTAGCGCTACGCACTTCCCAAAACTCGATGCTCCAAGGGCGCAGAGTCGTCGAAAGATTGGATCCCGATTGCTTTTCGAGATCAATATCACGCATATTGATATTATAGCGATGTCCTGTATAAGTCACAGCCCCGCTGACATGGACCTTGAAGGTGAAGGATTGGTCAGAGCGGTTCGTCAGCGCTATGACAAACGTACCGTCGGGCCGCTTCCAGCACATGATGCGCTGGTCTTTCCTCACCTTATCTTCTTTTACGTCATATCGGCGCGAATCCCAGGGCATATATTTCAGGAATCCGGCCAATGCATTGAAATTGGTGGTATTATAAATCCAATAGCCGTCGCCCACGCCTTTGCCTCCGTCCGACATGCCTTTCTCCCGGTAATAGCCCAATCCGAACCCGTCACCATTCTCCGTATCGTCGGCTGGTTTCAGGGCGTGAAGCCAGTACCATTTAGGCGAGTTGAGAAACGTCATCCAGTTCATCAGCGACTGTGCCGTGTTCACCATCCGCCAATTGGCTGTATAATTCTTCACATTGTAAGAAAAATACTCATACTCGTTATTATAGATTGGCTTTCCCCCGGCACCGACCTTCAGTTTCTCTGCGCTATCCATCGGCAGGTCAGAGCTCTCCCCGATGCGGTGATACACCCAAGCATCGACATATTGAAGAAGGTCGGGATTGTTAGTTCTCAACTCATCTGCGATTACTCCCGTATTACCATCATTGCTGTCTACAATGATTTCTGTAGAAGGAGAGGCCTCGCGGATACGAGGTGCCACATACTTGAACGCATTTACATAGTTGCGGGCACTGTATTGGCAGGCTGGGTACGACGTGTTCGTGAACAAGGGCTCATTCTGCATGCCCCAGGTAAGGATCTTAAAACCCTTATTCTGTAGATACTGTAGATCCTTCACCATAGCATTTGCAAAGGAGGAGAGAAACGTAGGCGTATATTTCTTCAGCACACCTCCTACCAGTTTGCCACTGGTCTTCCAATAGGGAGCCGGTGACCAATACTCCATGCTGATGCCCTCTATCCCTGCTTCGGAGATCATCTGCAGGAGCGCGTCGTTCTGCCCGGCATACCGCTCCTGAAAGTTCTTCTTGTCATCGGTGACACCACGGTACCAGATTCCCATGCCTAAACGGAGATAGCGGAAACCCTTGAGCATGTTCGCAGCCAACCGCTTGCGCTCAGAGTCATTGAGCACATAGGGGACACCCCTGACCGGATCACTGTTGATCCAGTCAGGTCCCCAGCCATCCGACTGGATCTCCACGCCTAAACCTTGAATAACCTGCTCGGGTTTAGTAAGCAGTACGGTATAGCTGCCCTCACTGTCGCTGCTTTCAGCCCTCACGAAAGAGGGCCAAAAGAGCGACATGAAGAGAAGCGTCGCTACCAAAGCGGACTTATCCTTCATCATTTACTTGATTTATGACAACCAAATTTCTAATGCGAAACTGCCCTTATTTCACGACCACTTTTTTTCCGTTCACAACGTAAACCCCAGCGTTGACAATACGGCTGAGTTTCACCCCTTGCAAGGTATATATGCCTTTAACGACTGGCTTCTCCGTGCTCTTCACGGTGCCTATGCCAGTAGAGTACTTTCCTAAGCATTTAATGGTCAGTGAGGCATGGTCTATGCCCTTCGTCACATCGTAAGTAAACTCGTACACGTCACCTTCTGTGAGCGGAGTGTCACTATGATTCTTTCCGAAATGGTTGGACCCTGAGAAGTAACGAATGCCTTCATCACCTTTCTTATTGATCGTCATCTCCGAATCGTCAGCCTTGAAATAGCTAACCGACTCCACTTTCTTAGAAGCAGCCAAAGCGTCTTTATCATCATATTGAGCGCTCTGATTGACAATAAAACCGCCGCCGTTACCTGCCTGGAAATAGTTCTTCATATCAAAATTAGACGTATCGATCTGCTTACCGACAACGAGGGTCATACGATAAACCTTCGGACTAACCTGCGCAAAAGCATGACACTGGCTGATATCCGTACCCCAGTTGGCTGCATTCGTAGCATAGGACGGTTTCCCAAAGCAGTTGTTGCCACGCATCCAAAGTTCCCCTGTACCGTTGTCCTGTAACGTAAGCGGGTTATTATCATCATCAATGCCATAGACTTTGAAGAACTTAAGGTTCACATCCGCCTCAACATGATATCGTCCGTCAACAGCCTTAAACGTATAAGAGCCATCGCTGTTCTTCGTGAAAAAGTCGGGATCGTAATACCACGCGGCATCACTCAGCACATCAGCCCCCGTAAAAGTATAAGACTGGTTCTGCTTCATATTGCCTTCATACACGAAATGATAACCGGAAGGATGGGTCATCTCTGTATCATTGATTTTAAGAATATAATCTGGTACGGGAGGATATGTGACATCGGTTGAGAACTCTCCTGCTTTTGAGCCTTGGGTCAGGTCAATCGTCATCACAATCTTTGTACCCGGAACAAACATTGAAACAACATCAGGGTTTACTTTGACATGTCCCTTGTCATCTATATCAAACTGATCCGACAAGTTAGTCAAGGCATGTACCGTACCGTTGGGGATGAACGGATGTCCGTTGTTTACATCACCATAAAATTTAAAATCAATAGCATTTGCAACAGGCGACAACTCTTTGCCTACAGTAACCGTTAGTTGATAATAAGCCGGTTTGACTTCAGCAACAGCCAATTTTGCATCACCATACGTCGTCCAACCTGGAGCATTAGGATATGTAGCAAGGCCGATGCCCGTACCAAAGACATAGAGACCTCCCTTGCCGTCTTCCGTATGAACTGTATATTTGCCGTCCTCATCGACGGGAGCAATCCGAATATACTTCGTCGCTGTATTTTCCCTAAGCTGGTAAAGACCCGTGACGGCATTGAACGTATAACTTCCGTCACTGTTGGCTGTCCAAAAATCGGGAGAGAGATAAAAGCTGTTATCCACCCCCGCGAATGTATATTTCTCACCCTGCGTCAGCCTTATCGAGCTGCCGTCAACCGTAATAGAAGTCTGCGCGGAGGAATAGGTTGCCATCCACGCCATCACTGTCAAGAAAAGTAAAAATAAATGTTTCATAAACTTATATATTAAAGGTTTAACTGTAAGGATATCCCATATTGTAACTATTCGATTAGTACGTCAAGACTATCCGTATCACCAAACAGTACTCGAATTACTTCAAATGGAGTCTGTTTATACTTCTTCGCCTCTGCTATCGCGCCACGTCCGTGTCGCGATTCCGCCACGTCCGTGTCGCATTGAGTAATCGGTGAATAGTAACCCCATTTTTCCCTATATCCAACGGGGAATAACATCACCTAATAGCCTTCGTTTTGCTTCATGTTCGAGTTGATCTGTACTTCCTTTGTCGGAATAGGCCATAAATACTGCCTTTCTTCAAACTTTCGTGTGATGATTGGGGTGACATAGCCTTCTTCTTCCATCTTAGAGAAATCAGCACAGTCGTCCCCGTCCATAACGGGTTTCTCTGGCCAGAACCATTTGTTGGCATAGACAAGTTTCTCCAAAGCTTCGGAGGCTGGATAAAGAATGCCATAAGTCTTTCGGTTGAAAACCTTGTCCATGAGTTTCCATCTCACAAGGTCATAAAATCTTCGGCCTTCAAATGGGAACTCCATGCGTCGCTCTATCCTGAGCTGCCTGCGCATCTCCTCCTGCGGCATGCGAGTAAACGCAGGATAGGCCGATGTGTCGGAGACAGATACACCGTAGGCCCGGGCACGTACCTCGTTCATGGCATCTACAACACCCTGATCAATCTGACCGAGCTCGATCTTAGCCTCGGCATACATGAGCAGTACATCAGCATATCGCATAACAATCGTTGGGTTCTCCACATCGAACCCGTTGTCTATCCATCGTTTCGACACACCTTTGCGCAAGGTCAGCCCGTTATAAGAAGCATATTGCTGATTGATTCGCGTGTCAAGGTTCCGGATGAGCTTGCCCGTAGACAAGTTGCGCACGTTCTTCGATGCCGGTGACGGATCATAGATGACACCCAACCACAGCTTTCCAAACTCCACGATGGTCATCGTGCAGCGCGGGTCACGGTTTCTGAAAGGCTTTTGCGGATTGAAAAGTGCCGACTGGTCAATGGTCTTTCCGTCAGTACAGGTGTAAGCAGCCAATAGTTCCCAGGAGGGATAGATGGAGTTCCATCCTCCGTTGAGGGTTCGGGGAATACGTGAACGGCCTTCGTAAAGATTAATCTTTAAGTCGAAAGAGCGCGGAATGATAAAGATAAACTCCGAAGAGGTGTTTTTATCGGGCGCGAAGAGATCAGAATAGACTGGCTCTAACGAATAGGCATTCAAGTCGATGACAGCCTTTGCAGCCTCAGCAGCCGTGGAATAGTCAGCCTGATAGAGTGCGATCCGCGCCTTCATGGCAAGGGCAGCCCCCTTCGTGATTCTATGTCCGTCCGCGTAAGAAATCGGCAATACAGCCGCCGCACTGTCAAGGTCGGCATAAATATGTTTCAATATAACGCTCTTGCTCACCCGACCGGAGTCGAGCGCCTGCTCGACGGACAGACTCTTCGTGTAGAAAGGTACGTCGCCAAAGTGGAAGATTAATTCTCCATAGGCATGCGCACGAAAGAAGCGCGCCTCTGCCTCATAGAGCCTGAGCTCCGTCGAGGCGGAGCCTTGGGCTGCGAGTGCCTCAACGCCGTTGATGACGCTATTGCTATAGGTCACCGCCTGAAAATTGTTGTCCCACATCGTCGTTACAGCACCCGACTGCCCAGTGAGCGTTCCCGACGTAAGGTCTGATACCACGTCACGCGAGTCAATGTCATCATCCCAGCCTACATCCCATTCCTGGTTGCCATTATAGGTCCAGTATTTAGCATCATAGAGTTGGTTGACAGCCGCCTTAACCTCACTTTCATCCCTATACCAAGTATCGCTCGTACCTTTAGACAACGGTGCCATGTCGAGGTCATGGCAGGAGAAGAGCAGCAGCGCCCCCATCACTGCCAAGGCAGTTTGTTTGTATCTAATGATCATAGTTGTAATCTTCATTATTATTTCTACCTATTATTAGTTCTTAGCTCGAATGATATATTTTCTCTCCCCTGTCAAAAGTTGAGATTCATACCGAACATAATGGATTTCATGATTGGGTATCCGTTGGCCTGTGTCTCAGGATCCCAGCCTTTGAGACAGTTGTCGATGCAGAACAAGTCGTTGGCAGCCACATAAACCCGAAGACTATTGACGTAGAATTTCTTTGTGAGCGCTGTAGGAAGGGTATATCCCAACGTGATATTCTTGCAGCGGATGTACCATTTGTTATAGAGCCAGAAGGTGGACATTCGCCAGTAGTTCTCATTGTTGGAGGTCAGTTCGGGATAGCGTGCTTTTTCGTTCTCCTCGGTACTGTTCTTTGCGCTCCAGTAATTCCCTACGATGAGCTGTGGGAAGTTGGTCCATCCATTGCGGAATCCCATGGCCTGCATGGGATAGATACGGTCCCACTGTCGTAGCACACCCTGAAAAGTCACACCAACGTCGAAACCTTTCCACTCGGCATTGAGCCGCAGACCACAGAGCAGATGGGGCAGTGAGCTTTTCAACAGTACCCGGTCGTATTCAGCAGAGATCTTGCCGTCGGGCACCCCATTGGGACCGGAAATGTCGCGATACCTGAGGTCGCCTACCTTTACCCGGTCGTTGGTGCGTGCCGAGTTGGCCACTTCCTCATCGGTCTGATAGGTACCTTCGCAGATATAGCCGTACCATTGGTTGAACTCACTCCCCTGCTCCTTGATCTGGTCGCCGAGGAAGACGGTGCCACGGAGGTCGCCCATGACCGACCTGGCATCGGAGAAGTTGAACGCTGCACTATAGTGGAAGTCGTTGATACGGTCGCGCCACGAGAGTTCTAAGTCCCAGCCGTTGGTGTGCATTTTACCAGCGTTGACGGCGGGATTGCTGAATCCGAGAAACTCAGGTATCTGCAGCGCCAGCAGCATGTCTTTCGTCTCCTTATGATACCAATCGAAAGAAAACTGCAGACGGCTCTTGAGAACGGCTAAGTCGATACCTATATCCGTCGATTCCGTAGTCTCCCAGGTGATATTCTTCACGGCATACTGCGACTGGTAAGTGCCCGTCTGACCCACCACGGCATCATTGTCGACAATAAGCGTCGTACCGAAATTCATGGAGGCGTAAGTAGGATAATAGCTTCCTATACGCTCATTACCCAAACGTCCCCAGGAAGCGCGGAACTTCAACTGGTCGAGCCATTTGATACCCTTCATCCACTTCTCCTGACTCATCACCCAGCCAGCCGAGACCGATGGAAAGGTTGCCCAACGATGACCGGAAGCGAAACGGGACGACCCGTCGCGACGGACGTTAAACTCTATAAGATAGCGGTCAGCATAGTTGTAGTTGATGCGGCCGAAATAAGAACGATACGAATATTCCCCAGCATTGCCACCTGCGTCACGGTAGTCCTTGGGACTGATGTCGAGATAAGGATACTCAGAGAACTCAAACTGGTCGCCGCTTACAGAGAGATTTTCCCAACGGGAGTAATAATATTCATAACCGGCCATAAGCGCCACCTCGTGCCTGCCCCACGAATGGATATAGTTGGCAATGGCCTGCAGTGTGATGTCTTTATATTCGTTGCGCGATTCCTGCAGACTGGTACTTGCCACGGGATAGCCTATGATCGTATTCGGATCGTCGGCATAGGTATAGCCATATTTTTTCCAGAACGTCTTGCCGCGGGTGAAGGAGAAGTTAGGTGCCGCCACCGCAGAAAGCTTTAGGCCCGCGACAGGCTTGAAGTCCACTTCTCCCTTAAATCCAACATGCGTGTTGAACGACTTGCTCCATCCGGCGAGGTCCATCTTAGCCAACGGGTTAGCACCATCCTTCACGTCAGCATAGCGACCGTCGCTCCACGTCGGCCCGTAGATAGAAGGCACATTTATGGCTTCGTTGTCAAAAGGGTTGATGTTCGGCGCATTGGAATGGGAGTAACGGAAATCAGCATCAGCATGTGCCTCTATAAACTTTCCGAACTTGAAATCGTTGTTCATCCGCCCCATGAAGCGCTCCCAGTTGCGGTTGCTGTACATACCCCCCTCGTTGTCGTAGCGTACCGACACTTTGTGCTGGCTGGTAGTTCCACCGGAGACGAGGCTCAGCGAGTGAGTCTGACGGGAGGAATGTCCTTTGAGCAACACTTTCGTCCAGTCGGTGTCTGGATATGTATAAGGATCCTGAGCATTCAACTGCGCGTAGTTATCAATGAGATCCTGCGAGTAAGTCTGATTCCATCCACCGGAAGGGTTGTCGTTGTATTTCAGCTCATTGACCATCTTCATGTAATCGACAGCTCCTGTATATTTTGCAATTCTCGTAGGGCTGTCGGAACCAATCTCCATATTATAGGTAAAGTTGAGCTGTCCAGCCTTGGCCCGTTTGGTGGTGATGAGCACAACCCCGGCAGCAGCTCTCGACCCGTAGATAGCCGCAGAGGCAGCGTCCTTTAAGATGGAGATACTCTGCACATCGTCGGGATTGACGGTGTTGATGTCGCCCGGCACACCGTCGATAATGACCAGAGGGCTGGAGTCGCTGATCGTTGTCACGCCACGCACACGCAGCGAAGCACCGGCTCCGGGTTCACCACTGCTACGCATGACTTCAACACCGGAGGCCGCACCCTGCAGTGCAGCAGAGAGCTGCATGGAACGGCGCGACGCAATTTCGTCGCTATTGATGACCGACAGAGAGCCCGTGAGATCCTTCTTTTTCATTGACCCATAGCCTATGACGACAAGCTCATTAAGCGTCTGAGCATTCTCATTCATTGTCAGGTTTAATTTGGGACGGGCTGTCACGGTAAGGTTATTGAAACCTACATAAGAAACAACTATGGGAGAGCCTTCGGGTGCCGAGAGCTCAAAGTTGCCGTCAAGGTCTGTTACCGTGCCGTTCTGTGTCCCTTTCTGAACGACTGTGGCACCAACGATAGGATCTCCCTTGTCATCCTTCACCTTTCCTTTTACCTTAATGACGGGCATACGCGATGTGGAGGGTAGCTGTTTCGTGTCTTTCTCCTTAGTGCCATAAGAGGCCCGCTGAGAAAAAACAATATACTTGTTGCCGTTGATCCGATAGCTGAGTCCACGACTGAGCGTGTAAAGCTTCAGCAAGTTGTGAAGGGTGTAACGTCTCTTGGACAATTTGACAAGGTCACTGACAGAGATGATATCAGTTGAATAGACAAGCTTAAAATTGGTCTGCCTCTCAATGGCATCAAACATCTGCTTCACGGTGACGGTCTGAGCAGGCAGCGTCACATACTGCGATTGAGCTAAGGCCTTGGAAGGCAATAGCCAAAAGGAGAGCGACAGCACTATGAGTATCATCAGCGGACGATACATTTTGAGTGCGCGCGACGCTACGGGATAAAATCTTTTGGTATTCATTCTCAAGTTCTTATTAGTTTATATGGTTTCCGTAATCTATGTATAAAACAATCGTCGTGGAGAATCCACTAAAAGAAAAAAAACTTTTTTATGGATTAGCTGCGGGAATCCAAAACGGATTTCATAATCTACTTTACAAAAATATAAAGTCAGGGCAATGGGAATGAGGGTAAGAGAAGAAGAAAGGAATCTCGCACCATAATAGCATTTTTTTGAGCGAGACTTTCTTCTTGTATGTTGTTAAAAGCTTGCCAAGGAAGACGGAATTAACGGGGGTTAAGCGAAAATAGATAATATTTCTAAGCCAAGAATCACTATTTTTAGGTATTGTCCAACCCGTTAATTAACAGTAATTTTGCACCGCAATATTGATATGGAATGCAATGAAAAGAAATGATTTATCTTCGACGGCATTAGTTTTTACGCTCTGTCTCTTGTGGCTTGGGGCAGGATCGATGCACGCACAGGAAGACAGCCGCGATTCGACAGCCTGGCTGTCCCCGGCTATCTGATGACAGAAGTCAACTATGGGCACCGTCATGGTTTGGAACACCCGACCGTCACCGACTTTCCACATATTATAATAGGTGGAACCGTTCAACTCGGCAGAGGCTGGAGCGTCGCAGTCGAGCTGGAGTATGAACGTTTCCGCATGGACGGACAGTGGGCCAACAACTTCCGCAACAACTACACCACCAACAAGCTCTACATCAACAAGCAGTGGAGCGAGGCAGTGAACATCAAAGCGAGTATCATCGATGTGCCTGTTGGGACGACGAACAGTGGCGGCCCCGCGCTGACCATCTACGATCCCCTCGACGAGAGCACGCTCATGCCGATGACGTGGCACGAAGGCGGCGTGGCTTTCTGGGGGCAGACGAAACTTTTCCATTATCAGGCGGGAGGCTACATCTATACGGCTTCTCCACTGAAAGACTCGCGGCTTCTCGGTCTGACGCTGCGCGGAGGCATCACGCCGGCTGAGGGTCTCGACCTGAGCCTTTCCTATTTCTATGGCAGCTCGAAGGAAGGCATGGTGCAGCGCTTCAATCCGAACCTCGTCACTTTCAGGCACCTCTATCATGCCGCGTTCGATTTCGCCTATCAAAGTGACTACTGGACAATCGACGGACAATACCTCATGAGCGATACGCGCCGCAACAAAGCTGTGGGCCTTGAGGCAGGCTACGACGTGGCAGAAGCAATGGGACTGAAGGCGTACTCCATCATCCCCTTTGCCCGTTACGACGGCTATTTCCATGTAGAAGGAGCATCGTGCAACAAATGGACCCTCGGCCTCAATACCTCTCTACCCTTGGGCTTCACTATCAAGGCGGAAGCCGGATGGGAGAATCCTTCCAACGCCGATCACATGATGTCGACTGATATCAGCATCGGCTGGCAAGGGGAGTTTTAGTTATAACAAAAAAAGAAAAACACATAATCAACTCGAATCTTCTTCGTAACTTTGCACCGTAAATAAAAGATGGTGAAATGAGGAAGATAATCTCTTACTTTATATTTATAACCATGTGCATGGCGGCGCATGCCCAGATGCACAGTTATAGCACAAACTTCACATATTCGCTGAAGAACTTTGTCGACACGATCCCCATTGAAATCGCCGACAATCAAATTTTTGTCACGGGCACTGTCAACGGGCATCCGTACCGTTTTTGTATCGACACGGGCTCCAGTCAGGGCACCATCTACGACAACGCCCCATTTTCCGGCCTGCGCTCCTTGGGCAATGTCGTGAGTCAGGATGCGGCAGGACGGAGCGATACCGTAGGGGTTGTGCAGTTGCCCCAGTTCACGATCGGTAAACTCACGGTGACAGGCTATGTCGCTTCCGTCTTCCACTCCACCCTGACGCGGAGCTACGATGCAATTCTCGGCTTCGACCTGTTCAATAAAGGTCTGTGCTGTAAGATTGACACGCGCCACAAACGGATGATTCTTACAGACCGCCGCGATTTCTTCGACGGGGAGAAAGGCTACGCCCTGCACTACACGCTCAAGTGGTGGGTGCCTTATGTTATGGTGAGTCCTTTCAAACGCCACTACGACGAAGCACTCTTCGACACAGGCTCTCCCATTCTCTATACGATGAACAAAGAGCGCTTCGACGAGCATGCTTACAAAAGCAAGAATGTCAACAGTCAGGTTGCGGCACGTGTCAAGGGCAACATGACCATTGGCAATATCGGAGCGGAACATACGAGCGAAGTGGCATTTCTCAAGCTGAACCGGCTCAAATGGGACGACTTCTCATTCCTCAACGTAAATGCCGTAACGACACAAGGCACGAGCCGTATCGGTGCTTCGCTGCTCAACTATGGAGCTGTCGTCATCAATGGTTTCCGTCGCTATATCCGCTTTCTTCCTTACACGGAGGGCGACAGTACAGAAGTGAACAACAAAGCCGTAACCACGGCCTATGTCCCCACAAGTAGCGGGCGTGCGGCTGTAGGCGTCATTCTCCCAGAAAGCCCCGACTATCAGGCAGGATTGCGTCAAGGTGACATCATACTCTCCATTGATGGGCATCCGATCAACACATTCACCGAGTTTCAGCAATATCCACTGACAAAAGGAATGACGCATCGGCTCTTCGTATGGAGCAAGGAAGGAAGAAACAAAGAAGTTATTATTCGTCGGTGACAATACCATGGCACCGGTAAACCCAAAAAGCAATAGAATGATCAAAGCATTATTTTTTGATATTGACGGCACACTTGTCAGTTTCAATACCCACAGAATACCTCAATCGGCTATAGACGCTCTCACAGAGGCTAAGGCTGAAGGCATCAAGGTCTACATCTCCACGGGACGTCCATTACCGTTTATCAATAACTTAGGGCAAATAGAGCACCTCATCGACGGGTACATCACGACGACCGGTGCACTGTGTATTGTAGGAAAAGACCGGTTCAATTGCCATGAGATTGACAAGACATCGGTGAAGAGAATCATCGATGCGGCAGACCGATGGAACAAGTCGGCGGTCGTTGTCGGGGCTGAGCATATAGCCGTTGTCAACGATTCCGAGGCCATGACAGAGCAGTTCCGCAAGGGTCTGAACCTCGACTTCGACTTTTCTCCCTTGAAGGTCGTCATGAAAGAGCCCATACTTCAGGTAAGTCCTTTCTTTGACGAGGCACAAGAGAAAGAAATAATGAAAGGGCTGCCCGATTGCGTCAGTTCCCGCTGGCACCCAGCTTTCACGGACATCACGAATATCGAAGCCGACAAAGGCAAAGCGCTGATCGCCATGGCAGCCCACGAAGGCTTTAAGGTGGAAGAGACGATGGCTTTTGGTGACGGAGGCAATGATATCCCCATTATCCGGCAGGCCGGCATCGGCGTAGCCATGGGCAATGCTCGGGACGAGGTGAAGGAAGCTGCTGATTATGTGACAACAAGTGTGGATGAAGACGGGGTGCGCAACGCACTGCACGTGCTGCTCAAGAAGGAAAGATAAACGTAGAAGCACTGAAACAAAATTACACAGAAAAAAAGATGAAAAAAGATGCAATATATAAACAAAAAGCATTAATTTTGCCGTAGATTTATAAAGAGAGACTGCAAATGAAAATCAATAAGAAGAAACTAACAACAGAGCTGCGCGACTATCTGATGATCACCATCGCCATGGTGTGCTACTGTATCGGCTGGACCGTGTTCCTGCTGCCCAACAACATCACGACCGGTGGCGTTCCAGGTATATCATCCGTCATCTACTGGGGCTTCGGCATTCCCGTGCAGACCACCTATTTTATTATCAATGCCATTCTCCTTTTGATAGCGTTGAAGATCTTAGGATGGCGCTTCTGTGTCAAGACCATCTATGCCGTTCTCTTGCTCACGACGCTGACGGCGTTCGCCCGGAGCAATTCGGGTGGTCTTCACCTTCTCGCTGACCAGCCGTTTATGGCAAGCCTCATCGGTGCCATCTTCTGCGGCTGTGGCGTGGGCATGGGTCTTGCCTTCAACGGATCCACAGGGGGGACAGATATCATCGCGGCTATCGTGCACAAGTACCGCGACATATCTCTTGGCCGTGTCATCATGATGTGCGATATCGTCATCATCTCGTCTTCCTATCTTGTGTTCCACAACTTCGAACAGGTCATCTATGGATATGTCGTGCTCATCGTGACAGCCTACTGTGTAGACCAAGTAGTGAACATCATGCACCGCAGCGTTCAGTTTTTTATCATCTCCGACAAATATCAAGAGATAGCCTCTCGGATCGCAGTCTTTCCTCACCGTGGCGCTACCGTCATAGAGGCTCATGGCTTCTATACGGGGCATGAGGTGAAGATGCTCTTCATCATGGCCAAGCGCCGCGAGAGCAACACGATCTTCAGGATTATCAACGAAATAGACCCCAAAGCATTCGTCACAGAGACAAACGTCATTGGAGTCTATGGGGAAGGATTCGATAAGTTCAAAGTAAGGATGCCCAAGAAGCACGAGCACCCTATTCCCGCCGAGAAGCTTGCACAATTATAATATTTCGGTTGTTATGTCACCTCTCACAAGTCTTTCTTCCCGAAGAGCCGTTGTGAGAGTGCATAAGGGAGGATGATCCAAGCGAGAAGGAGAAGGGAGGAAACAATGATGCCCCAGGCATCGCCGAGGAAGTCCTTGAACAGAGCACCGCTGTAGCCCATCATCGCTGAGGCATCCATTTTCAGAATAACCTGAAAACGTGCGAGATCGAGGGGATTGATCATAAGCAGCCCCATGAGCGGTTTCTCGATAGGATAATCGCTGAGAAGGAAAACGAAGAAGAGCAACACGGCATCATAGATCATCGTGAAGAGCAGCCACAAAAGCAACGTAGCTCCTATCCCCCGCGTCTTTTCTGTTGTGAGCATGGCCGTAAGGAAAGCCAAAGATGTGAAGACAAGCGTTACCGCACAGCCCATGAACAACTGAACCAAGGCTGTAGAGAAGTCACTATACAGTACGATCGGAATTCCGGCACCAAGGATGAAAGCAGCCAACAAACTCACACTGCATCCTACATAGAGACTCTGCCACACACACTTCCTCCGGAGAGGCTGACAGAGAAGCATCGTGATAAAATCGCGACTGTCGTAAAGATAGATAACCGTGTAGACCATAGACATCAGTGGTGCAATGAAGAGCACGACATTGAGGATCGTCAAAGCACCTTTTGTCTCATTATCCTGAAGCATCATACTTGTCCATGACATGAGAGCAAGGAGGATAAAATAGAAGATGACAACCTTGTTCCTGAGATTGTCGAGGAGTATGATTCGAGTTATTTTTCCCATTGTCGTTCTCGTTTCAGCTGTTTTGTTTCAATAAATCGATTACCGCATCGTTTGTCGTCTGAGTGCCTGTCTCTTTCAAGAGTTCATTCACTGGTTTATAGAACAAGATGCGGCCTTCCTCCATGAAGATAATATGCGTGGCAAGCCCATTAAGCTCGCTGAGTATATGACTTGTGACAAACACGAGCTTGCCTTTCTCCTTCTTTATTTTTTCCTTGAGAATATTTGCAGACAGGGGGTCGAGAGAAGCTGTCGGCTCGTCGAGAATGAGGATATCAGGATTGAAAAGGAAAGCCAAAGCCGCGTTCACCTTCTGACGCATTCCTCCCGACAATGCTCCCGTTCGTTTTCCTGCAAACTGCCCGATGCCGTAAGCTTCATAGAGCTCCATGTCAAGCCCTCCCTGGTAGCCACGCACGCTGACGAGCGTTTTGAAGACATCACGCACGCTCATGTTCTCCGGGAAGTTGCTGTTCTGCTGCATGAAACCAATCCGCTTGCGCGATTCCGGATTGGTCGCTACATTCTTACCATCGACGAGCACCGCCCCACTCTGAGGAGTGACAAGCCCAAGTATCGTTTTCATGAGTGTCGTCTTGCCACAGCCATTAGGTCCCACGAAAGCAACGCACTGGCCTTGGTCAAGCTTCAGGTTAATATCTTTCAGCACATGCTGATGAGCGAAATATTTATTGATATGATTAATTTCTATCATGAGAGACTCTATTTATATAGCCCAACGTCTGAGACGTGGCGAATGGTCTTGATATGTATCTGGGGTGACAGTAGGAATGACCTTCTCCGTCTGTTCCAACAAGTTCATTAGGAAACTGCGGAAGAAGAGTAAGGCATCCGCATTCTGCTCAGCCAACGCCGCAAAGAGGCTCAGCGGCCGATAAGGCACATCGCCTATACCATTATGGTCAATATCGTAGCCGTCGTATTTGTCCCAGTAGTTGCTCTCCACAACATTACCGTTATAGCTTTTATTCGTTGCCATGTCGAACGTATTACCAATAAAATTGTTACGCACAATGGTGTCGTTGCTACTTCCTGAGACAAGGCGGATGCCCCATCCGCAGTCGCGAATCTCATTGCGCTTGACGACCAGATCCTGCCCTCCGTCTATCATCAAGCCCACGGTGTTGCGCCGGAAAACATTGCCCTGAATACGCGCATATTGCAACTCTTTGATGAGCAGACCATAACTGCTCGTGCCTTGGTTATCTTCGAAAACATTTTTCAGCATCGTCACGTTATGCGTATACATCACCGCCACACCGGCACGGTTACGGCGGAAGACATTGCGCATATAAATATTGTAGTGGGAGAACATAAAGTGAAGGCCATAGCGCTCACAGTCGTTGATCGTGTTACGGGCGATAAACGAATGCTCACAAAACTCGAGATAGATACCGTCGCGATGATGGCCTACCTTGTTGTCGGTGACCCTCAGTCCATAGCCTTTCCAACAATGGATTCCACTTCCCATCGTAGCGTTCTCTGTGATGTTGCTTTCGACTCTATTATGCTCCACGGCACAGAAGCTCGTCTGCTGAAGCATGATGGAGAACATGTTGTCCTTGAGGATATTGTTTACGATTTTCACCTTGCTCGCGTTCTGCACATAGATCCCGGCATAGTCGAGCCTTGAGGAGCGATTACTGTGTATCACCTTCAGGCCGGAAACCGTGACATCGTCTGACCGCACCTCAATGACATGTGTCTTAAAGCATCCATCAACGACCGGCCATCCTTTTCCAAGAATAGTCAAAGGCTTGTTGATAACAACATGTTCCCGGTAGGTCTTGCCACCGAAAACCATAATCTTGTCATGGGGATCTGCCTTCCTCACAGCCTCGTTGATGGAAGTGAAAGGATGTCCCTGTCCTACCTCAAGTACACGCGCCGAGGTGGGAATGAATCCTCTCAATACAAAAACACAAACTATGATAATATAAACTAATGGGTTATCTTGAGTCTTTCCCATGAATCCAACACTATAGCATTATTGTCTTGAGCGAATTTCGATGCCTGTGCAGTGTTTTTGAAAGCTGCCACGCCCCCGTTCATCGGAGTCTGAAACTCACCCAAGACGAGTGAGGCACGCCGGATGTCGATGAGCGAGTCGGGCTGAGGATAGTCTGCTATATAGATCCTGGCGATTGCCGAGTCGCTGATACTATTATCATGCAGATAATGGAAAAGGCAGGTGGCATCATCGAACTTAAAGCACTTTCCCTTGTCAGAGATGTACTCGCAGGAGAACTGCTTCTTCTCGATGGTCATGCCACACTTCTCACACGCATCTTTCCCGGCATTGATAGCCTGCGGCTTGTCATTGACAGAGCAAGCCGCAAACAGCAACGCAGAGAAGGCTATCAAATAAACAGCCTTTCTCATCATCAAGCCTTTTTCTTACCGGCAAACACGCCGATCTCCTTGAACACCACGAAAGCTACTAACAGGCCCGAGACAACAAGAAGATAGCCTCCAAGGTCAGGCTGCGACATCACAGTCATGTTCAACAACTGCTTCACACCAATGATCGGTGGCTGATAGGCCATACCCGGTACTTTGATAGGAGCCGATGGGTCGAGATTGTGACCATAGACATAGGTCCAATGGTAGAAGTCGATGAAGCCTAACACGCCGAAAATGCCAAAGGCTACCAGGGCGGCTATCGAAAGACCTTTCTTCCGGGCAACAGCCGCGACCAAGAAGAATACGGCAAAAGCTAAAAGTACATAAGGCAACACAGAGAACTCCCAAAAGTCTCCTGGATGAATTTGAGCCATACCGACATAGTGATTGAGCTCATTGATCTTCTCAAGGTCGATGCCATCCTCTCCTCCGTCAACGCCTTTCAGTCCACCAATGTACATCACCATACCCTCAGGATACTGCGGCGCGGCGATGTCGATGCGCCACAGCGAGGTGAAGGCTGCTATACCTGTGAGGATAGCGGCCACGATGAGCAAAATCATGCTCAGCTTGCTTATTTTTCCTTTGAAATTTAGTGTCATGGTTTTATTCTATTAAGTAGAGAAGCTATATCAGAAGTCCGGAAGCCCGAACCTCTATTTCTGATACAGCCCCTTTACTATGTTATTTACTTTCTGTTGTGCCCTGTCTTGGCTGCGCCAGCCTGTGTCGTAGGCTTGGAAATCTTGAAGTCCTTGGGCAGCTTGTCATCGATTGTAAACTTCAGGGGCGCATTACTTCCTGCCGGGCTCACACGGACATAACCCTGCATCTCCTGGTGGAGCGCACTGCAGAAGTCGGTACAATACATCGGAAGGATACCGACACGGTTCGGGATGTATTTCAGCGTGCAAGTCTCTCCCGGCATGACAAGGAGTTCCCCGTTGTTCATACCCTTGACAGCGAAGCCATGCGGGATGTCCCACTCCTGCTCGATGTTGGTAACATGGAAGTAGACCTCATCGCCCATTTTGATACCTTCGATATTATCGGGAACAAGACGGCTGCGGATAGCTGCTATGTAGACATCCACGCGATTGCCATGACGCTCTACACGAGCCTCCTGAGCGGAACTGATCTTATAAGGGTTCTTATTCTCTGAAAGACGTGTGAACTGGACTGAGTTGGGCTTCAGCATATCCGCTGCGATAGCTGAAGCATAGTGAGGCTCGCCTATCAATGGGAACTCAAGGATGAGCTTCATCTTCTTGCCACTGATATCATAAAGCTGTGCAGCCTGGCAGAGCTCAGGACCTGTGGGCAGGAAGCAGTCTTTCGTGATCTTGTTGTAAGCAACCATGTATTTACCATAAGGCCTCTTGGTATCAGCACCTAACACAGAGAGGTGACCGACACTGTAGTAAGTCGGAATACGGTCTTCAATCTGGCAAGTCTTGAGATTCCACTTCACGATCTCGGAAGAAATGAAGAAGCTCGTATAAGCGTTGCCATCGGCATCAAACTCGGTGTGGAGCGAACCAAGACCCGGAGAAGGCACCTCGCCATGGAGCGCTGCCTCATATTTGATGACAGGAATGCCTTCTACATCACCGTCAAACTGCTTGTTCTTGATCGCCTCCTGAATTTTGGAGAAGCTGAACACAGGAAGGTTAGCGGAAAGTTTGCCGTTACCGACGATATACTCGCCTGTCGGATCGACATCTACGCCGTGAGGCGACTTGGGGCAAGGAATGTAATAGAGAAAGTCGTGAAACTTCTTGGTGTCGATCATCTTCACCTTATTAAGAATCTCAGAGGTAGCCTGATTCTTAGAGAAGTCCATCACGTTGTGGGCATACTTAACGTCTTTCAGCACGAAATCGCCTTTGGCAGCATGCTCGGCAGCCTTCTTCCAGTTGATAGCAAGGATATAGTCCTTATCGTTCTGACTGGCATTGACCTCAAGCATGGAGTGAGCCATCTCAGTGTTATAACAAGTAAAGAAACTCCAGTCGGCAGAAGGACCTTTACCACTGTGGCTCAAGTCATAATCGAACGGAGGCAACGCAAGCTGAAAATCGAGACTCATGTGCCCTGTGTTCTTGTCAACCTTAATATAAGAGACGGTTCCGCGGAAGTCTTTCTTATAGTCCTTGATAGGCACATCGCCGTTCTCAAAGTCGAAAGGAACTGAGAAGCGTGATCCAGCCACCACATACTCCGTATTGCAGGTAATGAAAGGAGAGGCATGGTCGCCACCAGTATTAGGAATCTCAATGATCTCAGCCGTTTGGAAGCGCTTGAGGTCGATACGCGCGATACGCGGTGTGTTGTTTTCGTTGATGAAAGCCCAGCGGCCATCATACATTGCATCGGTCTCAGAGAGCTGCGTGTGATGAGCGTCGCCCCAAGGCACGAAGCCGAAAGAGGTCATGAGCAGAGGTTTCGTGTTCTCGTCATAACCGTAACCGTTTTCCGCATTCTGTGAGAAGACTGGGATAACCTTGATAAGACGACCGGAGGGAAGGCCATAAACAGCTACCTGACCGGAGAAGCCACCAGAGACAAAATCGTAGAATTCATCGTAGTGACCTGGAGCCACATACACTTTCTTTGCAGCGTCATCATCGACGGCAATGTGTCCACCCTTCTTCATCTTACAAGAGGTGAAGGAAGCTCCTACCGCAAGGGCACAAGCTAAGGCGACTGTGAGATTCTTGTTCATAGAATAATATTTAAAGTTACGAATATACGCGATTGCCATATAGACGTTGCAAAGTTAAGGAGGAGAGGAGAAGAGGAATGGTCACATTTGTTACCTTTTTATGTTAATATAATATAAACTCAGCAATTTGATCGGAATTCATCAACATTTCCAAAAGAAAGCAAAACTCGACCCAAACAAAGAAATTACAGATTTGTTCATACCACCGTGTGATAAGGGAGTGAGCCGGCAGTTGTTAGAAAATCGGCTGAAGGCCAGAAATAACTCCCAAAATATATATAACTTATAGATGATCAAAAAATGACAACTTATTATATTAAAAGTCGCAATGACAAGAAATAGGGCTGAGCCAAAAGTCATCACTTTTATGCCCAGCCCTGTTTGAATCAAAAAGGTATAAGAAAATTGGTTAGATAAAACAGCTACGTATTCATGGCTGCATGCACACCTATTTATAATAATCGTTCTGCTCGTCGGCCAAGCTTGGGTTGGCATTGATTTCATCCTGCGAGATGGGCAGGACGATGCCGCCGAACGTACGGTCGATGGTCTTTTTACGATGGCTGACCGGCACATTGGTCAGATCGTCGTTGTATTCGATAGACCTGTTCATCCTGATCATATCAAAGAAGCGCTGGCCTTCGCCAAACAGTTCCTTACTGCGCTCATCAAGAATCATATTGTCGGAGACTGTCTCAGCCGTGGCAGGCGCCAGCTTTGGCGCACGGCAGCGGATAGCATTGAGATAACCGGCAGCGCTGTCACGATCACCCGTATGCAGGGCTGCCTCAGCCGCGATGAGATAGATCTCTGACAAACGGATAATCTTGATATTGACAGCCGTATAAGACTCCTTGCCGTCGCCTGGCATGCTCAGGCCGCCAAGATATTTATAGCAAGCACCCCGGTGGGTGGTGCCTGTCTCACTCCAATACTCGTCATTGTCCATTACGCCCCAGCGCACGTCGGTGTCATCCTGCCCCAAGCGATTGAGGAAATAGTTGCTGGCCAAGAACCATCCCATCGCATTGCGCCGCTGCTCAGCACGCATGTAATAGAAGCCCAAGGATGTCGTGCCAAGGTCGGTCTCTGTGTCAATGCCAAGCTCGAAGATGGATTCGGTGCCGTACTGCCGGCTCCAGGACGCGGTCCACTGCTCAGGCGTATAAAGTTTGTATTGTCCGCTCTCAATCACCTCGCGTGCGGCCGCCAAGGCACCGGCATAATCTTCCATATAGAGCTTGACGCGTGCTTGAAGGGCCACATTGCCGTAATAGTCGAGATAACCGTTGTGCACACTCTTGTCCGAGGCCATGAGCTTCTGACCCTCAGCCAAGTCGCTGACAATCTGCTTATACACAGCCTCTACCGTTGCACGATGCGGTTGGGCATTGGCCTCAAGGGTTTTCAGAATCAAGGGTACGCCTAAGGCCGATTTATTATAATTATAAGGCATACCATAGAGACGCACAAGATCAAAATAGAACAGCGCGCGCAGGGAAAGCGTCTCACCCTTATAATAATCGAACTCCGTGGAGCCGTTGGCCTGCAGTTTCTCTATATTCTCCAACAAATTATTGGCCTGCATGATACAGTAATAAGCCTGCGACCAAAATCCGGAATAGCTTCCGCTCGAAGGCGTGTGGTTGAAGGTATAGAGCGCATCGTTGCCGCGGCCGTTGGCATAGATAGTCAGATCACCACCCTTGGCATCGCCGTAAAGCAGAAAATTACGGCCGTAGTAGGACGATGAAGACATAAGGTTCATGATGCCATTGATGGCCACCTGAGCGTCCGCCGTTGTCGCGATGGACGCACTGGCATTGGAAGAGTTGGTAGGTTCCTCGTCAAGAAAACTCGAACAAGAGGAGAAAGCCATCAGCACAAGCGCCAATAGCGGCATCGCTGTTTTATGTATCGTGATATTCAAAATATTCATAGTTAGATGCCTCCCATATTAAAATGTGATGTTGATACCGAAAATAAAACTCTTGCCGATAGGTGTCTCCCATCCGCGCGTGCTGTAGCTGTTTACCTCCGGGTCGGCCTCTTTATATTTGGAGAAGGTCAGCAGGTTCTCGGCATTGAAATACACGCGCACGTTGCTCATCCATACTTTGTTGACTACATCACGGGGTAAGGTATAGGCTAACGTGAGCGTCTTGAGGCGCAGATAAGTGGCACTGGAGATATGTCGGCTGCTGTATTGTATGGCATCGGTGAGGTCGGTGCCCGCCAAAGCCGGCTGCGTACCGTCTGTATGTGTAGGTGTCCACATATTCTCGTAGTAGCTCTCAGCACGGATGCGCTCCCAGTAGTAGCCGTCGTCGGCCACATCCTTGTAGGCTCCGTCATAAAGGCTTCCGCCGAGCTTATACGTGAAGTTCAAGCTCAACTCAATGCCTTTCCAAGTAGCCGTGGTATTGATGCCACCCGTCACGTCGGGTATGCCATTGCCGATAATGGTATAGTTGGCGTTGTTGTAGTCGTAAGTAGCGCCGCGGCCATTAAAGGTGAAGTCGCCTTTCTGCCTGTCGTCGGGATCGTTGACATAATAGACGCTCTTCCCGTTGGACGGATCCACACCGGCCCATTCATAGCCATAGAAAGCCAAGGTCGACTCACCTTCGCGATAGATAAACTGCGCACGGTCGTCGCCGCCCGTAGGATCATACCAGATGATATCAGCTCCATGGTAGAGCTTCTTCACTTTCGAGGAGAGGAAAGTGGCGTTGAACCCGGCAGTCCAAAGGAAATCTTTCTTGTGCAGGATATCCCCTTCGAGCGTGAGCTCAATGCCGTGATTGTTGATCTTGCCGATATTCTGCAGCACCGAGCCAAAGCCTGTGGTTTCCGAGATAGGCACATCCTGCAGCAGATTCTTGGAGTTGCGGTTGAAATACTCCACCGTACCGCGCAGCCGCTGATTGAAGAAGCCGAAGTCTAGACCGATGTTCAGCGTATAGTTGGTTTCCCATGAGAGGTTGGCATTGCTCATCTGCGAGATAAGTCCGGCAGGGTTGCCCATGTACTTGGACGAGTAGGACATCAGGTTCATGTAAGCATAATTGGACGAAGGCAAGGTGCCATTGACACCGTAGGACGCTCTCAGCTTCAAGTCGCTGAGCCAATGTACGGGTGCCATAAAAGCCTCTTGCTTGATGCGCCAGGCACCTGATACGGACCAGAAATTGCCCCATCGTTCCTCCGGGCTTAGCTTTGAGGATCCGTCGCGACGGTAAGAAGCCGACAGGAAATAGCGCTCGGCATAGTTGTAGTCGGCCTTTGAGATGACAGATGCCAAAGTGTTGCCCCACTGGTAGCCGGCTGCCGAAAGCGTTCCGGCCGTAGAGACCGTGTGCAGGGTGCTGTTGGGCAGATGAGTGCCTGAGGAACGGGTGTAATCGGTCTTGTTCTTCTCGGCTTCAAAGCCAACGAGCAGTCCAATGGAATGGTCGCCGAACGACTTATTGTAGGATGCCGTCGTTGAAGACACCCACTTCTCATAGTTTGTCCGCATCTCGTCGATGCTGCCGCCCGAAGACGAGCCATTGAAGTGGTTGGCACTATAATAGAGATGGTCGCGCACGTTGGTATTGTCGTAAGAGAAGATCGTACGCAGGTCGAGTCCGTCAAGAAGATGCAGCGTCACGGTCTCGACAGCCGACACACGGGTGTCCGTCGACTTATTCTCCCACTCCTTGTCATAATAGAGACCGTTGTAGGCATAGCTGCCGTAGCGCGTTGTCCAGTCTTCGCCAGTAGCATAGTCGGTAGGCCAGTAAAGCCCCCAGAGCAGGTTGCGCGTCTGCATGAAATAGTTGTTGCCCGTGGTGCGCGTATCGTTGTAGCCACTCTTAGTGATACGCGCCAGACTGACGTTTGTCGTGAAGTCGAGAAACTTTCCGACCTTCTGCGTGAGGTTCACGCGGCCTGAATAACGCTTGAAGCTGTTCTTCTCCAAGCGTCCGTCATCCTTGGTATAAGACAATGAGGAATAGTAACTGGTATTGTCACCGCCACCGCTGACAGCAATGTCGTTCGACTGATACACGGCAGTGCGGAAATAAGCGTCATCCCAGTCATAGTATTTTCCAGCGCGACCGGAATTGTCATAATCGCTGATGATAACATCCTCGTAGGTACCGGTGCCTGACGTGGAGAACGAGTAGCCATGACGGTTGAACTTGCGGTTGAGTTGGTTGAGGGCGTAAGCATTAGCCGTTGCGTCATCGGCCCCTTCCGAGGTCTTATAGTCATGAAAGACGGTATAAAGCATATCCACCTGATGCTGGGTGCTGGCAGGCTCATAGTTCTTGGTAGCCCAGGACGGCGTGAAGCCTATGGACGACTTGAACTCGACGTGTGCCCGTCCTTTCTTTCCCTGCTTCGTGGTAATGAGGATCACGCCGTTGGCGGCACGCGATCCATACAGCGAGGCGGCTGCTGCGTCTTTCAGGACTGAAACCGACTCGATGTCCTCTGGGTTGAGCGTGCTCATAACATTGTTGGTCGAATAGGTCTCACCCGACATCTGGCCGACATTGCCTGAGTTCATGGGCACGCCGTCGACGACATAAAGTGGCGTACTGCCGGCATTCATGGAACCGATACCGCGGATTTGTATGGTCGGCACCGAGCCCACCTGCCCCGAAGAATTGGTAATCTGAAGGCCTGCCACCTTGCCTGTCAGCGCATTCTCGAAGCTGGAAGAAGGCAGGTCGGTCAGCTCCTTGCTGCTGACCATCGAGGCCGAACCAGCATAGCTGCTTTTCTTTGCCGTTCCATATGCCACAACAAGCACATCGTTAAGGGTGTTGTTGTCCTCGGCCAACGTAATGGTCATTTTGGCACTGAGCTGTACGGTCTTGCTCTGCATGCCCAAATAGCTCACTTTTACCTTGTTGGCTTTTACAGGAATTTGATTTAGCGTGAAATGGCCGTCAACATCGGTTATCGTACCCATCTTCGTGCCCACGAGAAGTACAGAGGCGCCAACAATGGGCTGACCATCCTCAGATACGACCGTTCCGCTTGCTCTCTCTGTCTGTGCTGCTGCCGTCAATACACAGGTGACTAACAAAACCAACAGCATCATCGTCTTTCTTAGCATAAGCAATCTGATCTATTAATTATCCTGTTAATAACACAATACAATTGCAAAATTAAACAAAACATGTCACAAGAAAAGCTTTTTCGCGAAAAAATTACCAAAAAGAATGATTTTTGTGCAAACTATAAGCAATAAGTTGCAAAATCAGGCCAAAAAGAAGTCTTTTCTCGCATCATTAAAAACAACTGAGCTGCAAAAATAGGCTGGCACACCCCAAACGTAGCCTCCGGGAAAACAAAAATAAACGCAAAAGCCTCCCCGCATAGAGCTTTATACGTCTTCGAAAGCTCTATACGAGGAGGCTTGATGTCGTGTTATGGGTTCAGCCTCCGTTTCTGGCGACTGAAAGAGATCTTTTACTTGCTGCTCTCTTCCGGTGCCTTGTCGATCAGATCCATAAACTGGTCGAGCTTCGGCGTGATGATGATCTGCGTGCGGCGGTTGCGCTGACGGCCCACAGCCGTGTCATTGCTCACGAGCGGGTTGAACTCACCACGGCCACCGGCAGTGAGGCGCTTGGGCGTGACGTTGAAGTGGTCGATAAGATACTGCACCACAGAGCTGGCACGGAGCGCGGAGAGATCCCAGTTGTTACGAATGTTCTTCATGCTCGGAGCCGATGTGTTGACAGGCACGTTATCGGTGTTACCCTCAATGAGCACGTCGTAGTCTTTATAGTCGGTGATGATCTTCGCGATCTTCGACAGCGTCTCCTCGGCGCGGTCGTTGATCTCATAAGATCCGCTCTTGTAGAGCATGTTGTCGGCTAAGGAGATATAGACGACACCCTTGAGCACCTGGACATCCACTTCCTTCATCTCCTCTTTAGACAACGAACGGGTGAGGTTATTGGTGAGCACGAGGTTCAGTGAGTCGCTCTTGCTCTTAACCTCCACGAGGTGACGGATATACTGGTTCGACTCGTTGATCTGGTCGACGAGCTTGGAGATGTTGATGTTGTTGGAGTTGGCGTTTGTCAGGCTCTGGCTGAGGTTTTTCTGCAGCGCCTCGTTGTCCTTCTTCTGCTGGGCGAGCTGATCCTCGAGACTTGCCACCCGCGAGTTGGCAGCAGCGAGCTTCTCCTTGGCATCCTGATAATTGTTGGTCAACTCACGGTTCTCGTTCTGGCAGTTGACCAAATCTTTCTTGCTGGCACAGCTTGTAGCAAGCAGCGCACCGGCAACCATGACAAATAAAACTGTTTTCTTCATATTACTTAGCTTTTTGTTTCTATTACTATTTCTATTAGATTTGCGTTCTTTCCGTGTTCAAATTTACTAATAAGACGTGTGAGAAACAAGGAAGTAACAATGTTTTAGACTTATTTAACCACATGCCAGTACTGTGCGCATGAATTTAACGAAGAGACGATCCCTATTAGCCAGTATGTCATCCCGTTAAACGATCCTGCCTCAGTTGTGTCACGATCCTGCCCCAGTTGTGTCACGATCCTGCCTCAGTTGTGTCACGATCCTGCCTCAGTTGTGTCACGATCCTGCCTCATATGTGACACGACCGGTTCACTGCCATATGGGTCAAAAGGTATTCATAAACGAAAATGAGTTATGTAGCGAAAATAGTAACCGCTTACGATACTTTTTACCGAAATTCTTATTAATTTTGCATGCAATAATCTTACGATACCAATATATCGATTATAATATCATTAATAAATCTCTATAGATTATGATTCTTTTCTTCAAGACTCCCAAGGAGAACATCATTGCCACTGAGATCGACCACCAGCCCAGTGACAAGGAGAAGCAGGCCCTCTGCTGGCTTTATGGTGACGCCACACTGTTGGACGACGCGAAGCTCGAAGGCTTCTTTGTAGGCCCGCGCCGTGAAATGATAACCCCTTGGAGTACTAATGCCGTTGAGATCACACAAAACATGAGTCTCACCGGCATTTCGCGTATTGAGGAGTACTTCCCCGTAAAGAGTGAGGATGCTGACCACGACCGCATGCTCCAGCGTATGTACAAAGGACTGGACCAGACGATCTTCACCGTCAACCACGAGCCCGAGCCTATCAAGCACGTGGAGAACATCGAGAAATACAATGAGGAGGAAGGCCTCGCCCTGAGTCCTGAAGAGATAGAATATCTGCACAAGATCGAGAAGCAGAACGGGCGCCCGCTCACCGACTCGGAGATCTTCGGCTTCGCGCAGATCAACTCGGAGCACTGCCGCCACAAGATCTTCGGCGGTAAGTTTATCATTGACGGCGAGGAGCGCGAGTCGAGCCTCTTCTCGCTGATCAAGAAGACGACCAAGGAGCATCCGGGCAAGATCATCTCTGCCTACAGCGACAACGTGGCGTTTGCCCAGGGCCCGATGATCGAACAGTTTGCACCGGAAGACCAGACGACAGCCGACTACTTCAAGGTGAAGCCTATCGAGAGCGTCATCTCGCTCAAGGCCGAGACCCATAACTTCCCCACGACGGTAGAGCCGTTCAACGGCGCTGCTACCGGTACGGGCGGTGAGATCCGCGACCGTATGGGAGGTGGCACGGGCTCATGGCCTATCGCCGGCACCGCGGTGTACATGACTTCTTACCCCCGTCTGAAAAACGACGATGGGAAGCCCGCACGCGACTTTGAGCAGAAGATCGCTCCGCGCAAATGGCTCTATCAGACCCCGGAAGAGATCCTTATCAAAGCATCCAACGGTGCGTCCGACTTCGGTAACAAGTTTGGTCAGCCGCTGATCACTGGTTCCGTGCTCACCTTCGAATATGAGACCTCGACAGGCGATACCGCCGTCGTTGAAAGCAGCCAAGAGAACATCCAGGCTGCCGATGAGGTCTACGGCTACGACAAGGTCATCATGCTCGCCGGCGGCGTGGGCTACGGCAAGAAACGCGACTGCCTGAAGAAAGAGCCGAAGAAAGGCGAAGACATCGTCGTTGTCGGTGGTGACAACTATCGCATCGGTCTCGGGGGCGGCTCCGTCTCGTCGGTAGACACCGGCCGTTACGGCACAGCCGTGGAGCTCAATGCCGTGCAGCGTGCCAACCCGGAGATGCAGAAACGTGCTTACAACCTCGTGCGTGCCCTGGTGGAAGCCGACAACAACCCTGTGACGTCTATTCATGACCATGGCTCTGCCGGGCACCTCAACTGTCTCTCCGAGCTTGTGGAAGACTGCGGCGGCGAGATTGACATGACCAAGCTGCCTATCGGTGACAAGACGCTCTCCGCCAAAGAGATCATCGCCAACGAGAGTCAGGAGCGCATGGGACTGCTCATCGAGGACGAGCATGTGGAGCGCGTGCGTAAGATCGCAGCGCGCGAGCGTGCCCCGTTCTATGTCGTCGGTCAGACCACAGGCGATGCCCACTTCTCCTTCGTGCAGGGCGACGGTGTGAAGCCCTTCGACCTCGACGTGGCACAGATGTTCGGCCATTCACCCAAGACGATCATGCGCGATGTCACCGTGGAACACCATTATGAGGATGCTACCTACAGCGTTGACAAGATTGACGAATATCTTAATAATGTACTGCAGCTCGAGTCGGTAGCTTGTAAGGACTGGTTGACGAACAAGGTAGACCGTTCCGTGACGGGTAAGATAGCCCGCCAGCAGACTCAGGGCGAGATAGAGCTTCCGCTCTCCGACTGTGGTGTGGTGGCGCTCGACTATCGTGGGCATGCAGGTATCGCCACAGCCCTCGGCCACGCGCCGCAGGCGGGCATGGCAGACCCCGCAGCAGGCAGTGTGCTGTCTGTGGCTGAGAGCCTGACGAACATCGTCTGGGCGCCTATCGCCACCGACAAGGATCATCCGTTCCCCATTGAGAACCTCAACCTCTCAGCCAACTGGATGTGGCCGTGCCGCTCACAGAAAGGTGAGGATGCACGTCTGTACAGTGCCGTTCAGGCGCTCAGTGACTTCTGCTGCTCCCTCCATCTCAATGTGCCGACGGGTAAGGACTCGCTCTCGCTGAGTCAGCAGTATCCCGACGGCTCAAAGATCATCGCACCGGGTACCGTCATCGTGACCTCCGGCGCAGAGGTGAACGATGTCCGCAAGACCGTGAGCCCCGTGATGGTCAATGACAAGAACTCATCTTTATATTATATCGACTTCTCTTTCGACAAGCAGCGGTTAGGCGGTTCCGCTTTCGCGCAGACCCTCGGCAAGATCGGTTCCGACGTGCCTACGGTGAAGAACAGCGAGTATTTCGCCGACTGCTTCAACGCCGTCCAGAATCTCATCCAGAAAGGCTGGGTCATGGCAGGTCACGACATCTCTGCCGGCGGTCTCATCACCTGTCTGCTCGAGATGACTTTCGCCAATGTGGAAGGTGGCATGCATGTCAATCTGCATGACATCATGCAGGACAATGACGACATCGTGAAGATGCTCTTCGCCGAGAACCCTGGCGTCGTCATTCAGGTCTCCGACACGCACAAGAAGGAGCTCAAGGAATATCTTGAGGACGCCGGCATTGGCTTTGCCAAGATCGCTTATCCCACACCGGCAACGCGCAAGATCGTCATTGTGAAGGACGACTGGAAACATGAGTTCGACATCGACAGTCTGCGCGACACCTGGTACAAGACCTCTTATCTCCTGGACCGCCGTCAGAGCATGAACGGCATGGCCCGCAAGCGGTTCCTCAACTATAAGAAGCAGCCGTTGGAGTTCCGCCTCGGCAACTTCAAAGGTTCCTTCGCATCCCTCGGCATCAGCCCGGACCGCTGGAAAGAAGAGAGGCAGGCGAAGAATGAAAAATCGAACAGGCCGAAGGCTGCCATCATCAGAGAAAAGGGCACCAATGGTGACCGCGAGATGGCTTACACCCTGTGGCTCGCCGGCTTCGACGTGAAGGATGTGATGATGACCGACCTCATCAGTGGCCGTGAGACCTTGGAAGAGGTCAACATGATCGTCTTCTGCGGTGGATTCTCCAACTCTGATGTGCTGGGCTCTGCGAAGGGCTGGGCAGGTGCCTTCCTCTACAACCCGAAGGCGAAGGAAGCACTGGATAAGTTCTACGCCCGCAAGGACACGCTGTCGCTCGGTATCTGCAACGGCTGTCAGCTCATGGTGGAGCTCAACCTCATCAACCCGGAGCATGAGCATCGCGCTCACCTGACACACAACGTCTCGCAGAAGTTTGAGAGTGCCTTCCTCGGTCTCTCCATCCCACAGAACAACAGTGTCATGCTGGGGTCCCTGAGCGGTGACAAGCTCGGCATCTGGGTAGCACACGGAGAGGGCCGTTTCTATCTCCCGGAGCCTGAGGATCACTATAACATCGTGGCTAAATACAACTATGCTGAATATCCCGGCAACCCGAACGGGTCCGACTACAACGTGGCGGGTATCTGCTCGGCCGACGGCCGGCACCTGGCCATGATGCCGCATCCGGAGCGTGCCATCTTCCCTTGGCAGAATGCTTATTATCCCGCCGATCATCGCAACGACGATGTGACCCCGTGGATCGAGGCTTTTGTCAATGCAAGGAAGTGGATTGAGAAGCAATAAGTCCTGTGCCTCGCCTTTTAAGGCGAGGCCTAATACTTTTAGCATGTATAAGCAACTTTTTCTTACTTTCTTCAAGATTGGCGCATTCACCTTAGGGGGAGGATACGCCATGATTCCTATTATCGAGTCGGAAGTGGTGGAGAAGAACGAGTGGATCAACAAAGAAGATTTTGTGGATCTTATCGCCGTGGCACAGAGTTGTCCCGGCATCTTTGCCGCGAACATTGCTACGTTCATCGGCTATAAGGTAAAGGGAGAGAAGGGAGCCCTGTGCACCACCTTGGGTGCCGTGCTCCCCTCTTTCTTGATCATTCTGCTGATAGCGATGGTCTTCCATCAGTTTATGCAGATCCATTGGATCGCGGCGATGTTCAACGGGATCCGCCCTGCCGTCGTAGCCCTCATCGCTGCACCAACCTTCAACCTCGCCAAAAGTGCAAAGATTCATCTTGGCAACTGCTGGATTCCTATCGCAGGAGCCTTGCTCATCTGCGCCCTACATGTCAACCCCATCTGGATCATCATCGCAGCCGGTGCCGGCGGATATGTATATGGTAAAATGGTAAAGAATTAACAGTAAGCAGACAATGATATTCCTTCAACTCTTTTGGACGTTCTTTAAGATAGGCCTCTTCGGATTTGGTGGAGGCTACGGCATGCTCTCACTCATCCAGATGGAGACCGTGCATAACCACCACTGGCTGACGAGTGCCGAGTTTACCAACATTGTCGCCATCAGTCAGATGACACCGGGTCCTATCGGCATCAACTCTGCGACCTACTGTGGCTTCACGGCTATTCACAACACCGGCATGGGCAACATTCTATCGATATTAGGCTCCTTCGTGGCAACCTTTTCACTGGTGTTGCCTTCGTTCGTCCTTATGATTCTCATCAGTAAGATGTTCATGCGCTATATGAAGACACGCACCGTGCAAAGTGTATTCACCGGCCTGCGCCCGGCCGTTGTCGGCCTGCTGGCAGCCGCTACCATCATGCTGCTCAACGAGGAGAACTTCGGCGATCCGTCGGTTTCCGCCTGGCAGTTTGTGATCAGTGTCCTTCTTTTTGCCGCCACTTTCATAGGGACCATGTGGTTGAAGATCAACCCCATCCACATGATCTGCTACGCAGCCTTGGCAGGACTGGTACTGCTGTATTAACTCCGTCAGGAAGCCACAGCCAACGACATAGCAACGGTTTGACGGATAGCCAACGGCCTTGTGCAAAGTTGTTGCACAAGGCTTGATTTTTTATGTCCATTCATTGCCCTATCATCAAACAAAAAATGTAACTTTGCAGATAGATGTACTATGACATAAAAACAATATCAAGACGATGATAAAAAAACTGTTATTCTCATTAATTCTGCTGTTCACTATGGCCCATGTTGATGCCGCACAGCCGCTGCGTATAGATCCTGCCAACTGGTTTGCTGGCATGAAGGACCCGTCCCTGCAAATCATGTTTTATGGTAAGGGGATCCGCAATGTTAAGAAGGTCACCACCGATTATCCCGGCGTGAAAGTCGACTCCGTGGTCCGGCTCGACTCACCCAATTATCTCTTTGTATACCTTAACCTCAAGGATGCCCAGGCAGGCGAGATGACCCTGAAGCTCGATGGTAAAAAAATAAAGTACCAGCTTAAGGAGCGCACCATGCGCGGTGAGGACCATAAAGGGTTCACCAATGCCGATGTGCTCTACCTCCTCATGCCGGACCGTTTCGCCAACAGCGATCCGAAGAACGATGTCGTCAAAGGGATGCGCGACCAGACCTGTGACCGCACGAAGCCCTCACTGCGCCACGGTGGAGACCTGGCAGGCATAGGTCAGCACCTCGACTACTTCAAAACGCTGGGCGTGACGGCACTGTGGTTCACACCGGTGCTCGAGAACGACTGGCCCAACGAAGGGGTCAACTCATCCTACCACGGCTATGCTACAACGGATTACTACAAGGTCGACCCGCGCTTCGGCTCCAACGACGAATACTGCAAACTCATCGCTGACTGCCACAAGCAAGGACTGAAGGTCGTCATGGACATGATCTTCAACCACTGCTCCGACTATCATATCTGGAACCGTGACATGCCGTCAAAAGACTGGTTCAACAATCCCAACTACGGTCTGCAGACAAGCTACAAGCTCACACCGGTCCTCGACCCTTATGCGTCAAAGATCGACAAGGCGGAGACGACAGACGGATGGTTTGTCAAATCCATGCCCGACCTCAACCAGCGCAACCCGCATGTCATCAAATATCTCATCCAGAGCAGTGAGTGGTGGATAGAGACCGCCGATATCGACGGCATCCGCATGGACACCTATCCCTATGCAGACCGCAAAGCCATGGCACAATGGATGAAAACCCTCGACACGGAATATCCTAACTTCAACACCGTCGGCGAGACCTGGGTCACGGAGCCTCAATATACCGCTGCCTGGCAGAAAGACTCCAAACTCTCCGCGGAGAACAGTTACCTCAAGACGGTGATGGACTTCTCTTTCTTCGACAAGCTCAACCAGGCCAAGCGTGAAGAGACCGACGGATGGTGGAACGGGTTCAACCGTATCTACAACTCTCTCTGCTACGACTATCTCTATCCCAATCCGTCATCGGTATTGGCGTTCATCGAGAACCACGACACCGACCGTTTCCTCGGTAACACCAAAGACTCCACCATGCTCAAGCAGGCACTCGCCCTGCTGCTGACCATCAACCGTATCCCTCAGCTCTACTACGGCACAGAGGTACTGATGAATGGCACCAAAGAGGTCACCGACGGCAATGTGCGTAAAGATTTCCCCGGCGGATTCCCCGGTGACAAGCACAACTGCTTCACAGCAGCCGGACGCACGAAAGCTGAGAACGAGATGTTCAACTGGGAGAGCCGGCTGCTTCACTGGCGGCAAGGCAACGAGGTCATCAGCAAAGGATCGCAGACACAGTTCATCCCCTACAACGGTGTTTATGTCATCGCACGACAGTATCAGGGCAAGACGGTGCTGACCATCCTCAACGGCAAGCGCGCCGACAACGAGCTCAACGTAGCGCGTTACGCAGAAGTCATCAAAGACCACAAGACAGCCAAGAATGTCATCACGGGTGCTACCGTCGACCTCACAAAGAACGTTCCGCTCACACAGCGTGAGGCTCTCATCATTGAATATTAACATGCTTCTTTCCGTCATCATCCCCGTCTATAATGTCGCCGGCACCCTCCAGCGGTGTGTCGACAGCGTGCTTGCGCAGCATATCACTGGAGATGATGATGGAATGGAGGTTATCATCGTGGATGACGGCTCTACCGACAAATCATCGGTCCTCTGCGACAAATATGCTGGCAGACAGCATGTGCATGTCATCCACCAAGCCAATACCGGACTCTCTGAGGCTCGCAACACAGGCTTGAAGATGGCCACAGGCGAGTACGTCACCTTCGTCGACTCAGACGACTATCTGGAGCCGAACGCCTACAACCAGCTCCTGCCGCTCTGCCTCACGGAGCCCTGCGATATCCTTGAATATTCATATCTTCGACAGTTCTACAAAAATACAATACCGAAGATACTGTCCGACACATCATACACAGATCCTTTATCCTACTGGCTGGACGGCCAGGCTTATGCGCACACCTACGCTTGGAACAAGATCTACAAGCGGTCCCTCTTCCAGCACGCGCAGTTCCCTAAAGGCAAGAAGTTTGAGGATGTGCCGACGCTCTGGGCTCTTCTTCAAAAAGCGCAACACATCCGCACAACCGCGCTCTGCTTCTATCACTACACGTACAACGCCAATGGTATCACGCAGAGAGCACGCGACAAGAGCTATCGCGATCTTCTGGAAGCCCACCTGACGATCATCAACGACCCGCGGTTACGAACCCGCGACGGTTTTGCAGAATATTATCGCCACGTGCTCGACATCCAACTGCAAACTTATATCTATTCAGGAGACAGCAGAGACATAAAGCTCCCCGTCTTGCCTTATTACGGCAGCCTTAAACTGAAGCTCATACATCTCTTAGGTCTGCCCCTGCTTTGCAAGTCACTGCGCTTCTATCATTTGATCTTCAGGAGATGAAGGTATAAATTGGGAAGTACGGAACTTCAAAACTTCAAAACTTCAGAACTTCAGGACTTCAAAACTTCAGAACTTCAAGACTTCCCTAATACCTCAGCCATTTCATGATCTCTTTCATCGTAGGCTTCTTTCCATACATCAAGATGCCCACGCGGTAGATTTTTCCACCCAGCCAGATCATGAGGAAAGCCGTGGCATAGAGCAAGACGACACTAAGGATCTCCTGCCACAAAGGAACGCCAAACGGGATACGAACCATCATGACGATGGGTGAGGTAAGCGGGAAGAGCGAGGTCCAGAATGCCAACGGACCATCTGTGTTCCCCACACTGTACATAGCGGCATAGAGACCGAAAAGTGTGATCATCGTCACGGGAACGACAAACTGGCTCGCATCCTCCTGTTCATTGATGCTGGCTCCTGTCGCAGCAAAGAAACTGGCGTAGAGAAGATACCCCCCAACGAACATCACTAAGAACATCACGCCAAGTTCGACAAATGGCAGATTGGTCAGGGCGGTAAAGATAACCTTTACCTCCGGAGGCATCACGGAGACGCCAAATCCTTCTGAAACGACACCGAGGATGACCGCCAACATGATTACCCACAACACAAGTTGTGCCAACCCGACAAGCATCACACCAATGATCTTGCCCATCATCAGCTGGAACGGCTTGACACTGCTCACCAACAATTCCACAATGCGGTTGGTCTTCTCTTCTATCACGCTCTGCATGACCATGGCACCGTAGGAGATAACGAACATATAGATGAGCAGCGTAAAGATAAAACCGACAGCGATCGCCACATCGGTGTTCGACGACTGCTGCTCCCCATTCTCATTCCATTTGACGGTCTCCACCGGCACGCTCTGCTGAACGTCAACGATAATCTTGTCAAGACCTGGTATTCCTGCCGAAGCCAGTTTCTGCTTCTGCACCGTCTCATCAAAACGGGAATGGATGTAATCGAGCAGGTTGGCGGGAACCTCTTTTCGGCTGCAAACAATCACCTTTCCCCGGTTCGTCACTAAGTTGCCCGAGACCGTCACCACAGCGTCATAAGGCGAGTCGTCTCCCTGCATCTCCTTGGTCAGTGCCGGTTGCGCGGTGAACGCAAAAGCCCGGGAGCCTTGCAGGGCTTTCACATAAACACCCGAAGGGTCAACGACCGCCACATGCTGCTGCGTGTCGTTCTCCATCGAGGAGAGCCACAGAGGAACACATATCAAGGCTGCCATCAGAAACGGCGTGGCAAGGGTAAGGAGGATAAAACTCTTTTTCTGTACGCGCTTCAAAAACTCGCGCTGGATAATGATCAGTATCTTGTTCATGACTTACTTTCTATTTGTTCTTCGTTCCACTTAGTATCCTTACCAATGACTTTCAGGAAGATGTCGTTCATAGATGGGGTCTGCTCGGCAAAGGACAGAATATCAACCTTCTCACAAAGTTGTTTGACAACATCGTTGCCCGTGATGCCGTCTTTCGCTTGTAGCAGATAATGCTCGTTCCCGAGCCGTGCATCGTGCGACACGATAGCATACGGATCGCTATCCTGCTGTACCAATGGCTGAGACGTGATCAACTCATACAGTCCGGTACGGAACTGATCCTTTATCTGGCGCATCTCGCCATGCAGAACCACTTCAGAGTGGTTGATGAGCGCTATATCGTCGCAGACCGCTTCGACACTCGCCATGTTATGGGTAGAGAAGATGATCGTGTGCCCTTGTTCCTTGAGCTGGAGAATCTCTTGCTTGAGCTGCTCTGCATTGACAGGGTCAAAGCCCGAGAAAGGCTCGTCGAAGATGAGCAAGTCGGGATTATGAAGTACTGTGATAATGAACTGCACTTTCTGTGCCATACCTTTCGACAGTTCCTCAAGCTTTCGGTTCCACCAAGGCATGATACCAAACTTTTCGAACCAAGCCTGAAGCCGTGACACCGCTTCCTCCTTGCTCAACCCTTTCAGTCGTGCAAGATAGACAGCCTGCTCGCCTACTTTCATCTTGCGATACAGTCCACGCTCTTCTGGCAGATAGCCAATACGCATTACATCGTCCGGTACCATTGGACGACCGTCGAAGATCACCCCGCCACTGTCAGGCGCCGTGATGCGGTTCAGAATACGGATCAGCGTTGTCTTACCCGCACCGTTGGGACCTAACAAGCCGAAGATTCGGCCTTTACGTACCGACAACGACACGTTGCTGAGTGCCACATGGTTTTCGAACCGTTTAGTGACATTATTTACATTCAAGAAAATACCCATAAAGAGAAAGATTGTTACATTATATTACAAAGGTAGAGATATTATCATAAAAAATATCCCCAAAACAACCTTATTAAGTTATTTTGGGGATAATTGTGCATTTAAGCTGGTTAATTATGCAGGATCAGCGCCGACTGCGGATGGACCGTCACCTGCGTCCCACTGACGGTCTCCAACCCGCCCTCGTCTATCTGGCCGTCCTTGCAGACAACGGTATAGGTTCCTTGGGGGACCGTCACTTGCCGAGCCGCTTTATTGGCATTGAAGATAACGATGATATCATTCCATGCATCGCCACCGGCATGATCCTTCAGCCGGTAAGCCACAAGACAATCAGCTGTAGGCAGGAACTCGAGGTGCTTCTGTACAAGCTGTGTCTTGCCTAAGCGGAAAGCGGGATGATGATTTCGCAAAGCAATGAGGTTCTTGTAATAACTGAGTACCTGCGGATAGCGCAACGGGTTGTTCCAGTTGAGCTCATTGATACTGTCGGGCGAGTTGAAACTGTTGTGCACACCTTTCTTATCACGCAACATCTCCTCGCCACTGAGCATAAACGGCACGCCCTGAGACGTGAAGACGACGGTCTGAGCCAGTTCGTCGAGACGGATCAGCTCATCTGTCGTGATGCCGGGGACAGACGCTTTCAACCTGTCGACCAGACACAAATCGTCGTGGCAACTGACATAGTTGATGCACTGAGTGGGCTCCGTAGCCCACGGTTCCTTTGAATAGTTCACCTTTGTATAGTCTACTTGCGGATGCGAAGTCATACCTGTGATGCCAGCCTTGAGACTCTCTTCGGAGCCCGCTAAACCTGCTAAGAAGGCACCTTGGTGATCATCGCTGAACGGACCACGCAGTGCGTCACGCAGGTCATCGCAGAAAGCGGCGATCCCCGGCAGCCGAGAGATATTGGATTTCACGGCAAGCTGCTCCGTAGGATAAGCACACTGTCCGGCACTCCAGCCCTCCCCATAAATGAAGATGTTGGGGTTGACAGCCGTCAGTTCCCGACGGATCTCATTCATCGTCTCGATATCGTGCACACCCATCAGGTCAAAGCGGAAGCCGTCGATGTGATACTCCTGAGCCCAATACTTGACGCTCTGCAACATGAACTGCCGCATGACGGCATGGTCTGAGGCCGTCTCGTTGCCACAGCCCGATCCGTTGCTCGGCTTGCCGTCCTTTGTGAAACGGTAGTAGGCATTGGGCCACGTACGTTGGAAGTTGCTGTTGTCAAGGTCGAACGTGTGGTTATAGACGACATCCAAGATGACACGGATGCCAGCCTTATGAAGTGCCGCCACCATCTCCTTGAACTCACGGATACGCGTGACAGGATCATAAGGATCAGTACTGTAACTGCCCTCCGGCACATTATAGTTTAAGGGGTCATAGCCCCAGTTGTACTGCGGTTTGTCAAGTTTCATCTCGTCCACACTCGCATAGTCGAACGATGGAAGGATGTGCACGGCACCCACGCCAAGGTTCTTGAGATAGTTGATAGCCCACGGCTCCGTGAGCGCCAAGAACTTTCCCGGATACTTGGTGCTCTGCCGCTTCACAAAGAACTCCTTCGGATCGAGGTTCACATTGCGCGCAATGGAGAAATCGCGAAAATGCATCTCGTACACCGTGAGAGCTGTGTAGTTAGGAGTTTGGAGACAGGAGTTTGGAGTTGAGCTCGGAGTTGAGTTCGGAGTTGAGTTCGGAGTTGAGTTCGAGGTTGAGTTCGTGGTTGATGCATAACTCAGGATATGGTCACTGCTCCACCCTTCCGGATCCGTACGCTTCATGTTGATGATAGCGCCACGCCTGCCATTCACGCCGACAGCCTTGGCAAAGACACCGGGAGTCTCTCCCTTGCCGATGTTAAACGTATAGAAACGGCCGTTGAGGTCACCACGGACCGTCACTGACCAGAGGTTCTTACCCACATGCTTCATCTGCATGGTAGCCAACGGCTTCTTGTCGGTAGCCACATCCCCTTTCGTATAAAGACTCAGCACGACATGCTTGAGATCGTCGGGCGCAATGAGCTTGAAGGTTGTGTGGCGGGGTGTATACGAAACCTCGTCAAATTTGTAATTCTGTGACAACGCCATCAGAGAAGAGGGCAACAATAAAGCTGTGAGAATGATATTTCGAAAATTCATATTGGTTATTTGTCGAAGAATTGATTATTTATTCATCCTAAGCTGGATGCGGGATAAGATGCGGGATAAAAAAATTGGCTATTTGTCATCATAGTGACCATAGGCAGCGACGACAAGGACATAGACTTCGTTGTCGTGAACCTCATAGACAAGCCTGTGCTTCTTCGTTATCGTACGCGACCACTGCCCTGAACGGTCACCGCGTAGAGGCTCAGGATGACCGGTACCCATATAAGGATGCAATTTGAGTTCTTCAACGAGCTTATTTAGTTTCTTAAAAGCTTTGGGCTCATCACGTTGCAATCTCCGAGCATCAGAAACAGCTTCCTTCGTAAGTTCAATTTTATAGCTCATTCTGCAACTCTTTTAAGGAATTCGTCTAATGATTCTCCCGGCAACATAGTTTCGACCCTTCCCTTCTTGAGATCCTGGTGTGCTTTCTCTATTCTTGCATCGAGATCAGCCATAGTAAAGTGGGTTGGATCTTTCTTCTTATTCTTGTTCTGAATAATTTTGATACCTGGTATAGCCTTTAAAACTTTCTTCAGGCTCGACAGCAGATTCTTGTCTTCGATTTGCAGAGTAAGTGTTTCCATAATCATATTGCTTGTTGTTGCAAAAATACGAATAAACAGCGAGTTAGCAAAATAAATGCCGCGAATAATTGCTATCCGCGGCATAAATATTATTGCGTTATGTCTTGCTGTTGTCTCTACAATGCTTTAAGCGAAATCGCGAAGCCTCCACCGGGCGCTTCTGTCAGTTTAAGCGTGTCACCTTTCTTGATCGTACGCTTCGTGATGACATAAGCCTTCGGGTTCTTGTCATAGGACGCGCCCTTGGCATCGGCATAGATCGTAGCCTGATACTTACGGTCTTTGTCGAGGAAGTCGAACTTCACCGTGCTCTGGTGTCCGTGCTCATCGCACTTGCCACCAACAAACCAGTTGTCCGATCCTTTGGCCTTACGTGCCACGGTGATATAGCGTGCTGGCTCTGCCTCTATATATTTCGAGTCGTCCCAGTCGACGGCCACATCCTTGATAAACTGGAAGGCATCGTTATACTTTGCGTAGTTCTCCGGCAGGTCGGCAGCCATCTGCACAGGACCCCACATCACGAGGTAGAGAGCGAGCTGGCCTACGAGCGTAGTGTGGACATAAGAGTTGTTGTCGCTCCAAGTCTTGAGCTGCGTCTCCAGGACACCCGGGGTATAGTCCATCGGTCCGCCCTGCAGACGTGTGAAGGGCAGGATTACGGTGTGGTTGGGATAGCTACCCCCGAAAGCCTCATACTCACCGCCACGTGCCGACTCGTTGGCCACATAGTTAGGCCATGTGCGACCGATACCTGTCGGACGTGTCGCCTCGTGTGCATCGACCATGATATGGTGCTTGGCAGCCTGCTCCACGACATACTGATAGTGCTGGTTCATGAATTGAGAGAAGTGATGGTCTCCACGAGGGATCATATCACCGACATAACCGGTCTTCACAGCGTCATAGCCGTATTTGTTCATCAGATTGAGGGCCGATTCCAGATGGCGCTCATAGTTGCGGGTGCTTGACGAGGTCTCGTTATGCATCAACAGCTTCACGCCCTTAGCATGTGCATACTCGTTGAGCGCCTTGATGTCGAAGTCAGGATAAGGAGTAGTAAAGTCGAAGACATAGTCCTTCCAGTGGTTGGCCCAATCTTCCCAGCCTACGTTCCATCCTTCTACCAGCACCTCGCTGATACCGTTGGCAGCTGCAAAGTCGATGTATTTACGTACCTCAGCGTTGTTTGCGCCATGACGGCCGTTGGGCTTCACCTTCGACCAGTCGATGCTGTCGAGCTTGATAGAAGGGAACTCTTCGGTATAGTTCCATGACTTCTTGCCTACAATCATCTCCCACCAGACGCCACAGAATTTTGTCGGGTGAATCCAACTGGTATCCTTAATCTTACACGGTTCGTTAAGATTATAAATCATAGAGTTGGCATCACCCAGCATATCGCGTGCATCATCGCTGACAGCCACGGTCCGCCACGGTGTCTTACAAGGCGTCTGCATATATCCCTTCATTCCAGTGGCATCAGGTGTGAGCCAAGACTCGAAGACCATATTCTTGTCGTCGAGGTTGAGGTGCATAGTGGAATAGTCGAGGCAGGCAGCCTCGTGAAGGTTGATATACAGTCCATCTTTGGTCTTCATCTGCAGGGACGTCTGCACACCCGTTGGTGAGAAGACAGCGACAGAGGAGTTGCTCCAGTTGACAGCGTCGTGGAAGCGAGCACGAATCTCAGAGAGTTTAGACTCCTGCGTCTCCTGCTCCTGCGTATCGTAGTCACCGGGCAGCCACCATGCGGTGTGGTCACCAGTCATAGTAAACTGCGTATGCTCCTCCTTGATGACAAAATATACGAGATTATCCTGTTGAGGGAACTCATAGCGCAGTCCCATTCCGATGTCGTAAACACGGAACCGGATAATCATCTTCCGCTTGGTGGCAGGCTGTGTGAGGTTGACGGCCAGCTCGTTATAGTGGTTGCGAATCTTGCCATACTGTCCCCATACCGGAGTCCACGTCTCATCGAAAGTCGATGTCTGGGACCCTGTCTCCGTAAAGCCGTCCATGAGCGAAGTCTCCTCCATGCCCTTGGTGGCATGCTTGTCCTTAGCGAGTTCGAGACCCAGATGAGAAGGTTTCACCACGGCGCGCCCTTTATAGCTCATCTCGTAGGTGGGCACCCCATTCCCCGTGAGCGAGAAGGTCACAGACACATTTCCATTAGGCGACTTAACAGTTTGAGCATCAGCGCCTAAGGATAAAATTAAGCCCAGAAGGGCAATCAGATACTTGTGCATAAAAATTGGTTTTATCTATTTATGACGCTACGGCGCCGTAGCCAGCCCCCATCAAGGAGCCTACGGTGCCGCAGCACAAACATTCGGTAATTATTCTCCGGATGCAGATTATCGACCACTCTCCGCGATGAGGTCGCTGATGTTCTGTGTGAAACTCTTATTGTTCTTCAGGTCCTCAATGCTGACGTGCATTCTGTAGCGCCAATAATAAGGTACGATAGCCGGCACATTGATACGTTCCTTGTCGGCATCAGCGAGACGCAACTTCTCATCCATGGCGAGCCAATCCTGAATGCTCAGCACACAGAGCATGGACGGAGAGGTGAGCTGACGCGAGATGATGTCGCGGGCAAGCCAGCCTGGCAGCGGATGAGGGGCGGGACCCTGACGGTAGAGCATCGTGTTGTAATAATCCTGTGTACGTGGCCAGTCTTCATCCCACCACTGACGCATCGTTGCCATGTCGTGCGTAGAGAACGTGCAGACTGAACGGTAAGGATTACGGGAGAGATGACCGAAGCGCACGTGCGGATCCTTCGGCATCGACTGTATCTCAAGCGAGAGGATACGCAGCTGGTTCATCACCCATGGCACGCAGTCGGGCACCATACCTAAGTCTTCTGCACAGACGAGCATACGCGTAGCCTGGACGAGCACAGGCAGTTTCTTCATGGCCTCACCGTACCAGAACTGATTGTTGCGACGATAATAATAGTCGTTATACAGACGGTTGAAAGCCCCCTTGTCGTTGTCGTAGAGACTCTCGTAGATGAAGTCGAACTGAGAGGAGATGCGCGGATGGAACTTATTCTTATCCGAACGGTCACGCACAAAGAGCACATCACTGATGAGTGAGTAGAGTCCGTCACGGAAGTTGAGCTCGTTCTGGTCCGTCACGTTCTCGAAGAGTTTCTGTATCTTCTTCTGCGTATCATACTGTGGTTTCATCTTGTAGCGCTCATCGTCGATACGGTCGAGATATTTCTCCTTGACCTCATCGGCACGGTCCTTGAAGACTCGGTCGAGCACCCAGTCGGTGATGAACGGCTCGGTGAAACGCGCTTCCTGGAAGTTGAGCCCATAGCCGCGAATCTCATCGGCCGTCATACCCAGAGCCGGTGCAAACTGACCCAACAGTCCGTGAACGGCATTGATTGGAATCTCCCAGATACGGAAGAAGCCGAGCACATGGTCGATACGGTAAGCGTCGAAATAGTTGGCCATATTCTTGAAACGGCGGATCCACCACTTACATCCGTCCTTGAGCATCTCGTCCCAGTTGTATGTCGGGAAGCCCCAGTTCTGACCATTGGTAGAGAAGGCGTCTGGTGGTGCACCGGCCTGACCGTTGAGGTTGAAGTAGCGAGGTTCTGTCCACACATCGCAGCCATAACGGTTCACGCCGATAGGGATATCTCCTTTGAGGATGACATGATGCTGGCGGGCATAGTCGTGCACGGCCTTCATCTGTGTGCTCAGCATAAACTGCACATAATACCAGAATGCCACCTCTTTATATTCTTTCGAGCGGGGCTCAGAGAGCTTCTTACGGTCTGCCTCATCCCACTGGTTGTGATCTTTCCACTGTGAGAAGTCGGCGGTACCGTATTTGTCTCTCAGCGTGCAATACTGTGCATAAGGCACGAGCCATTCGCCATTGTCCTTGAAGAACTCACGGAAAGCATGCGTACCCAAGACCTTGGCACCCACCTGCTCATACAGGTCATGGAGATAAGCCACCTTAGCATTGTTCACGCGCTCATAGTCGATCTGCGGCAGTGCATTGAGCTCTCGGCGCAGCTTCTCATAATGCTCACGTTTCCGCTCATCGTCGAGCAACGGCAACCGATGGAGGTTGATATACTGTGGATGAAGGGCGAAGATACTGATGCAAGAATAAGGATAGGAGTCGGTCCACGTGTGGGTGATGGTCGTGTCATTGACAGGCAGCACCTGCAGGACCTTCTGTCCTGTGGCACACATAAAGTCGATCATCTTCTCCAAGTCACCGAAGTCTCCTACGCCGAACGACTCTTTCGTGCGGAGGGAAAAGACGGGGACGAGCGTGCCGGCGACACGTGTGTTGTATATCTCAAAGAAAGCCTGACTGAGGTCATAGACCACAACCTCACCTGGATTCAGTGCAGGTATATGCACCGTGCGGTTCAGACCGTCTTCCCACAACACATCTTTCTTGTCTTCGTCACTCACCGCGCCAAACTTAAACTCTATGGTGTCGTCCGCGAACCACGAGGCGTCAAGATCGATGCACCACTCGTTGTAGTTGTGTTGCGTCATCGGAAGCGCCTTTGCCAGATCCCAGTTGCCAAGGGCATCGCTCTCACCGACGAGCACGAGGCTGGAATGAGCAAGTTGTGGAGCCCGTACGATGAACCGAATGGTCCGTGCAAACGTTGTCTTTGCCAAGGACTTCACCTTACAGGTACGAATGCAGTCGGTGAAAGCAGAACTGTAGAGATAGGAGTCCTCCGGGATGTCGTGCCACTGGTCATAGACCGTATACTGGTGGCCATTAGCAGCACTAAGCTCTAAGGTGTGCATGATGGTTGTCCATTCGTGCCTCTCCGGATGTCCTTGACACTCAACGTCATAGAAGTAGGACAGCGTGTCCGACGGTGTATCAATCTTCAGTTCGCAGCTCCACCGTGTCCCACGCTGTGTCATCATGTGGTACTTGGTGACCTGCGTTTCCTCTGAAGAGTTATTGACAAGGTTCAGGACCACTTCCTCGCCGAACCTCGTGCGGTAATCTACATTGAAACGTAAGTTCATAGTCTTTAGCATTATTATTCTCCATGCGAAATTAATTAAAATATATCTATTCCTTGATTTATGTCATGCAAAAATCGCGAAGAAAACAATGCAAACGTTTGCACTGTAAGGCTTTATTAGACGGCAGACCAGCCTTATACCCTATACATTATATATTATTCCTTTCTATCTTCAGCGTCAGGTCGCAATAATCGGTCACAGCAAGCCGATGGGTGATGAAGATGACCGTACGCTTCTTATCGGAAAGGATGTTACGGAGCAACAGCCGTTCGGTCTCCGGGTCGAGGGCAGACGTCGCCTCGTCCAACAACAGGACCGGACGGTTACGGAGCAAGGCACGCGCAATGGCGATGCGTTGTGCCTGACCTTCGGAGAGTCCAGAGCCCTGTTCGCCGCACAGCGTGTCGAGGCCGTCATGCTCCGTAAAGAGGAAATCGGCACAACTCATGTGCAATGCCTCCCGCATCTCCTCATCGGTAGCATCGAGCTTGCCGAGGCGCAGGTTGTCGCGCACCGTACCACTCAGCAACGTGTTCCCCTGGGGCACATAAGACAGGTTGCAGCGGGTGAGTGGGGAAATGACGATATTGGGAGCAGGAGACGGGGTGGCCATAGTATGCAGGGCACGCCGCTGCTTCCTATTTCCGGTCTTCTTTCTTTTTTCTTCTGCCTTCTTGAGCGAAGCCTCAGGGTGCGTGGCATAGATGACAGCCTGCCCGCCCTTCGGCTGTATCAGGCCGAGGATGACACGGATAAGGGTCGTCTTACCAGCGCCCGTCTCGCCAAGCACCGCCGTGCAGGTACCCGGTTTGAAATCGAAGTTCAGATCGTGAAGCACTTCATCGCCGTCACCATCATCATAAGCGTAGGACACATGCGCCAAGCGGATGCCACAAGGAGGATCCAAGAATATGGGCTCGCCCTGCTCGTCCAATGGGTTCTCTTCCAGTTCCATCAGTCGTTCGGCAGCCGTGAATACTGACACAAACGCCGGCACGAGTTTCGTCAGACTACGCGCCGGACTCTGAATACGGTTGACCAACTGTAAGAAGGCGGTCATCCCACCAAACGTAAGGGAATGGGATGCCATACGGACCGCTGCCCACAGGAAGGCAACGAGATAACCCACGGCAAACCCCATGTTCAGCGCGGTGTTGCTGAAGACCGAGAACACCGTGCGACGCACCACCTTATGTCGAAGGATACTCTGCGAATGCTCGAGCCGGCCGATCATCATATCCTCGCCCTCCAAGGTTTTGATAAGCATCCGGTGCTGAATGGTCTCCTGCAGCGCACTCTGCACCCGCGAGTCTTCCGTACGCACATCCTTTGTCAACTTACGCATCTGACTGACGTAGATCTTACTGACAGCAACGAACACAGGAATGATAGCCACCGTGATAAGTGCCAGCAGCGCATCCATCGCAAAGAGATAACAGAAAGCGCCTATGAACATGGCCAGGATAGACAGCGTATTGGGAATGGTCTGCGTGAGGAAGTCGACGACATTGGCGACATCAAACTCCAAGCGGTTGAGCACGTCACCCGAATGGTACCGCTCCCGGCCATGCCACTGCGAGCGGAGGATACGGTCGAGCATACGCTGCTGCATCCGGTTCTGTGCTTTGATACCGAGCAGGTTCTGCACCCACGTACTACTGATGCTGAGCAGGAAGTCGAGCAGGATAAGGATTCCCATCACGGCGACAGCCCAATAGAGACTGCCTTTTGCCGAGCCACTCGCCACATCAATGGCATGCTGCACGGCACTCACCTGCGCCAATGACACGAAGACAGAAAGCAAACCGATGACCGCATTGAGACAAGCCTGAAGGCGGTTGCCACGCCATGCATGCCACAGCCAGCGCAGGATCTCCCGCGTTTGGTACTTCGACTTCTGGATCTTTAGTGCGTTTCTTACATAACCGAGCATAAGCCCTCCTTTCTTATCCACGCTGGTCGGCACCCCACATGAGCTTCTCACGCAGGATAGAGAAATAACGCTTCGAGCGAAGCTTGACGACCTTTACAAAATAAGGGGCTTTCTGGATAATGAGTTTCGTCCCCTCATGAAGTTTCTCTGAACGACCATCAATAGCCACTAAAAAATTATGACTGCGGCTCTCCACCTCCAGCCGGACAACGGTCGTGTCGTTGAGCACAATCGGCCGGATGTTCAGACTGTGAGGGGCGACGGGGGTGAGACAGATACTCCCGCTGTTGGGCACGATGATAGGTCCGCCATTGCTGAGGTTATAAGCCGTGGAACCTGTAGGGGTAGAGACGACGAGACCATCGGCCTGATAAGTCACCAAGAAATCATCGTTGACATAAGCCTTGATGGTGATCATCGACGCACTGTCGCGCTTGAGGATAGCAATGTCGTTGAGCGCATAAGGGCTCCCTTCTATAGGCAAGGAGCCCGGCTCGCCATCGGTCTCTGCCGATAACTGTATCACGGTGTGGTCCTCAAACTCACACTTCTCCTCATAGATATCTGTCAACGCCTCACGAAATTCGCTCGGCAACACCTCTGCCAAGAAGCCCAGACGCCCCGTATTGACACCAATGACCGGCGTTCCTTTGGCAAGGACACGGTTGGCAGCCTTGAGGAACGTACCGTCACCACCGATAGAGATCGCATAGTCGACATCAAAGTTGTAATCATCAAACACGCTGTCAGGGTTGACCTCGACATGCAGCGTGCGCGTGAGGTATTCAAGGAAGGGACGGTCGATGTACACCTCTGCCTTGCGCTCATGGAGACAGGCGAGCACTTGCTCGATGCCCGCACTCTTCCTTGCCTGATATTCGTTTCCGAAAAGGGCGAAACGCAGCCGCTTATCTTCTGACATTTTCTATGCTTCTTATAATTTTGCAACAAAGATACAAAACTTTTCCCCTTATACAGTCAAAAGAACAGAAATATTGAACACCCTTTTATAAATGTTTGTTAAAGAAGCGCAACTTGGGCGTTTCTTCCGCGATTATAGCTATCTTTGTAAGAAAATCAAATACGAACTATTATGGCAAAGGTATATGAATTTTTAGCCAATGGCTTTGAAGAGATAGAGGGACTGGCTCCCGTAGACATTCTGCGTCGTGGCGGTGTGGACATCAAGACCGTGAGCGTCACAGGCAGTGAGTTTGTGGAGACGTCGCATGGCGTGACCATCAAGGCTGACATGAAGTTTGAAGACGGGACGTTCGACGATGCAGACCTTCTGATGCTTCCCGGCGGCATGCCTGGTTCCACGAACCTCAACGCCCACGAGGGTGTGCGCAAGGCTCTGAAGGCACAGTACGATGCCGGAAAGCGCGTGGCTGCCATCTGTGCCGCTCCGATGGTGCTCGGCTCGCTCGGCATCTTAGCGGGCAAACGAGCCACCTGCTCACCCGGCTTCCAGAAATATCTCACCGGTGCCACCTACACGGGGAACCTCTTTGAGGAGGACGGCCTTGTGACGACGGGCGAAGGTCCCGCCGCTACCCTGCCCTATGCTTATCATATCCTGAGCTATTTCATCCCCAGAGCCGACGTGGAGACACTGGAGAAGAAGATGCAGTTTGCTCACCTGATGGGAAAAGAATAGAATCGATGGATTATATAATTATTGTGGCCGGCGGACGCGGCACACGCATGGGAACAGACACCCCCAAGCAGTTTCTAAAGGCCGCTGGCAAGCCCGTGCTCATGCACACCATAGAGCGGTTCCATCATTATGACCCCCAGCTCGGCATCATCGTCGTCTTGCCGAAGGACCAACAGGAAACGTGGAAAGCGCTGTGCACGGAACACCATTTCGACATTCCTCACCGCATCGCCGACGGCGGGCAGACCCGTTTCGAGAGTTCGAAAAACGGTCTGGCGCTCGTCCCCGACGACGAAGAGGGGGTTGTAGGCTTCCATGACGGCGTGCGACCTTTCGTCTCCGAACAGGTCATTGCCAACTGTTTTGAGATGGCTCGTGAGGAATACACGGCAGTGCCCGTGGTGCCTGTCACCGACACGCTGCGCCACACCGACCCACGGTCCGAGCGGACCTTCACTGTAGACCGCAACCTCTATCGCGCTGTACAGACGCCCCAGGTCTTCGACATCTCGCTCGCTAAGCAGGCGTTCAACCAGCCGGAGCGGCAGTCGTTCACCGACGATGCTTCGGTGGTGGAGAGCCTCGGCATAAGTATCAGACTTGTCGACGGCAACAAGGAGAACATCAAGATCACGACGCCCTTCGACCTGAAGGTCGCAGAGATCCTTGCCGAGGAGGATACCGGAATATAGGAAGGGCGGCCATTACGATTGCTATAGAGACTATAGAAGATATAGAAGATATAGAAGATATAGAGGCTATAGAAGATATAGAAACTATAGAAACTATCAAGGCCCACACTTTACAAAAGCCAAGGCTTAGGCATTTGACAGGGCCTCCAAAACTCCCGGACCTTCCACATTCAAGCCTTCAAAAAAAACCATGAGCGGCATACTCGATCAGGACATCATGTATCTCCCCGGCGTGGGACCCAAACGCAAGGAGATTCTTGTCAGTCAACTCAACATAAGAACTTGGGGTGACCTGCTCGAGTATTACCCTTATAAATATGTAGACCGGTCGAAGGTCTATGCTATCCGCGAGCTGACAGGCGACATGCCTTTGGTGCAGATCAAAGGCGCCATTCAGAGCTTCGAGGAGTTTGGCGAAGGACGCAAGAAACGCATCGTCGCCCACTTCTCCGACGGACGCGACGTTGTCGACCTCGTCTGGTTCGGAGCCAAAAACTGGGTGTACGACAGTTACAAGCCCGGAACAGAATATATCGTTTTTGGTAAACCCCTGCCTTACAACGGCCGCTACCAGTTTGCGCACCCCGACATGGAGAAAGCCGCCAACGTGCAGCTGTCCACCATGGGCATGCAGCCGTATTACATCACCACGCAGACGATGAAGAACCGGGGGATTACGTCGCGGTCTGTCGAGAAGATGACCAAAGCCCTTGTGACACGCATTCCCCAAGGTTCCATCCCGGAGACACTGTTGCCCAGTCAGATAGCCCGCCTGCATCTCATCCCCCGCGAGGAAGCGCTGAAGAAGATTCATTATCCCAAGTCACTGCGAGACGTACAGCAGGCACAGGAACGGCTGAAGTTTGAAGAACTGTTCTACGTACAGCTCAATATCCTACGCTATGCCACCGAACAGCGACACAAATATCGGGGCTATACCTTCCAACATGTCGGCGCTCCGCTCAACATCTTTTATAAAACAAACCTCCCCTTTGCGCTCACCGGAGCCCAGAAGCGCGTGATGCACGAGATACGTGACGACATGCGGTCGGGCCTTCAAATGAACCGGTTGCTGCAAGGCGACGTAGGATCTGGCAAGACGCTCGTGGCGCTGATGTCCATGCTCATCGCCATCGGCAACGGCTTCCAGACTTGTATCATGGCACCCACGGAGATCCTTGCCGAGCAACACCTGCAGACGATCCAGGGGTTTCTCAAAGGGATGGACATCCGTGTGGAGCTCCTTACGGGGATCGTCAAAGGCAAGAAGCGCGAGGAAGTGCTCACGGCACTCGCCGACGGCTCCATCAATATCCTTGTCGGCACGCATGCGCTGATAGAAGACAATGTCGTGTTCCGCAACCTCGGCCTGGCGGTCATCGACGAGCAACACCGCTTCGGCGTGGCACAACGCGCCAAGCTATGGAAGAAGAGTGAACGGCCGCCACATATCTTAGTGATGACCGCCACACCGATCCCGCGGACGCTCGCCATGACGCTCTACGGCGACCTCGACGTGAGCGTCATCGATGAACTGCCGCCGGGACGCAAGCCTATCGTCACTATCCATAAATACAACAACCAGATGACGTCTCTCTACGCCGGCATCGCCCAGCAGATAAAAGAGGGACGGCAGGTGTATATTGTCTTCCCCGTCATTGAGGAGGGGAAGAAGAAGAATCTCAAGAACCTCGAGGACGGCTACGAGTCACTGAAACAGATCTTCCCCCAGTTCGCCATGAGCAAGGTGCACGGCCAGATGAAGCCCAAGGACAAAGAGGCTGAGATGGAGAAGTTCGTCCGTGGGGAGACCCAGATCCTCGTCGCCACAACGGTAATAGAGGTTGGTGTCAACGTGCCCAACGCCTCCGTCATGGTCATCATGGATGCCCAGCGCTTCGGCCTGTCACAGCTCCATCAGCTCCGCGGACGTGTGGGACGCGGGGCGAAACAAAGCTTCTGTATCCTTGTCACAGGATATGAATTGAGTCAGGACACCAAGAAGCGTATCGACATCATGTGCCAGACCAACGACGGCTTCCGCATTGCAGAGGCGGACCTCAAGTTGCGGGGTCCCGGCGACTTAGAGGGAACCGTACAGAGCGGGATGGCTTTTGACTTGAAGATCGCCAATATCGCGCGCGACGGACAGATCGTGCAACTTGCCCGCAACGAAGCCAAGCACATTGTGGATGATGACCCTGACTGCGTAAAGCCCGAGAATGCGCTGCTGTGGAACCGCCTGAAGGAGCTGAAAAACACAAATGTCAACTGGGGTGTCATCAGCTGACAATATTGTATAGCACAATAGGCATAGAATGTGCAGTAAGTGCAGTCAGAAGCGTTAATCACTTCCAAATATTTGTTAAAACTATGCGGCTTGCATTCGATTTGTGTTAAACAACCCATAAAAAAGCCTTGAGGTAAATCAAGTTACCCGATTTTTTTATATCTTTGTGGATGTAATTGAAACAATTATTGCCGTTTCATTGCAAACCTGAAAAAGATATACGCTTAATGTCGATAATACGAAATAAGATAAAAACGGTAGGAGCATTGTTGCTTTTTGTTTTCTGTACAGGAACGGTTTCTGCACAAGATCTTTTGGCAAGACAGGCACCTATCGACAGAAGAGCCAAGAAGCTTGATTCCATCGAAGTGAAGACGCTTGTAGAGCGCGAAAACATCCAGTCACCTGCCGCACAGCTCTACGGCGATGAGTGGGATAACACCTATGCACATCGTGCCACAGAACTTCCCGACTCGTTCAAGATCAACCTCCGGCATTTCTGTATGCCCACACCAAGCCGCGTGGTAACGAGCAACTTCGGTTCCCGTTGGGGTCGCCAGCACAAGGGACTGGACATTAAAGTATATATCGGCGACACCATCCGTGCGGCTTTCTCTGGCAAAGTACGTATCGTACGCTATGAAGCCGGAGGCTATGGCAATTATATCGTCATCCGTCATCCCAATGGCCTTGAGACGATCTATGGTCACCTTTCCAAGCAACTTGTTACTGAGAACGAAACCGTTCGTGCGGGCGAGCCAATTGCCTTAGGCGGCAACACAGGGCGAAGTACGGGCTCACATCTTCATTTTGAGACACGTCTCTGCGGTGTAGCGCTGAACCCCGCGCTCTTCTTCGATTTCAGGAACCAGGATGTCACGGGCGACTACTATGTCTTCAACAAACGCACCTACGAGCACGAATCGGAGATTGCGACACGTGAACGCGGCAAGATCGGCAATGGCGGATACAGCCGCGACATGATTTACGGTGAGGTCGGACACAGTGACGATGATGTACCGGAGGATGTACGTGAGGCCATGAACGCTCCCGAGCGTGTCTACTACAAGGTTCAGAGCGGAGAGACGCTCGCCTCCATCGCTAAAAAAGTCGGTGTAAGTGTTGAAAAGATTATGCGTCTCAATGGATTCCGCAGCAAGAACCAGAAGGTAAGAGCAGGAATGATTATTCGCTACGTATAATAAAAAAGAACCGGTCTTATAGACCGGTTTTTTATTTGCCCTTATCTTTTTACAACCGATCTCAGAACAAAAAAGATGTGCAGAAAGACGGTCTGCACTAAACCATAATGCTTCGCCATGACATGGAACCGTTCCTTCAGCGAAGCATTATGGTTTTCGTTTGTCATACCACCGTCCAAATAATCCACTATCACTGCATTGACATTGCGTAGCGCAAGATGTCGCTTAGCGCACAACTTCATAATACGTATGCACCAGTCTACATCGGCCGAGAAGCGATAGTCCACATTATTATATAAGGTCTCCTTCGCCAAGTCGACGCGTGCATAGAAAGCCTGATGACACACTAACATTCCTTGCTTGAAAGAGCGCCACGTCAGGCGTTTCGGTGGAGTCAGTCTGCGATGCCGCAGGAAATGATGATCCATGTCCACGATATCCGTATCTCCATAGAGCACACCGGGAAGCCGCTCACCATCACCAATGGATGCCGCGACAGTGTCGAGCGTATCGTTGTTTGGGAAAGTATCGCCAGCATTGAGGAATACAATATAATCGCCCGTCGCGTGCCGAATACCTTTGTTCATCGCGTCATAAAGTCCACCATCCTTCTCCGAGATGACCACGACCTCATGGTCGTTGCCTGACTCGTCGGAGCGCTCTTTGTAGGCCAACGCCAACTTTACCGTATCATCCTTTGACAACCCATCGAGGATGAGGTGCTCCACGTCTGCATATTTCTGACTGAGCACACTGTCTAAGGTGCGCTGCAAGACTGGAGCGGCATTAAAAGTGCATGTTACGATTGTGAACTTTATCATGGTGCCAAGTGTTTTCAAGATGGATATTAAGACAACTTGTAGTTCTTGAAGGCAAGTGCCTGATTATAGACCTCAATGTATTTCATGGCCACAGAACGCTGCGAATAACAAGACAAGACCTTCTGCACACATTGTTTCTTCAATGCTTCCCTGTCAGCCTCATCCAACACCCAGTGGATGCCGGCAGCTAAGTCATCCGCATCCTTAAAGTTTGCGAGGTAGCCATTCTTCTGATGGTCAATCATCTCAGGTATACCGCCTACCTTAAAGCCTACCGACGGCACACCGCAGGCCATAGCTTCCATGATGGTATTCGGAAGATTCTCGTCAAGCGATGGTATCACAAAGACATCAGCCGCATTATAAATATCCACGATCTGACGCACATTTTCGATATAGCCCAACGGAATAGAAGGCAATGCCAACTGGGCCACGACCTCCTCGGCATGCCCGCCGAGAATGGCAATAACCGTGTTCTGCTTCATCTCCGGATAACGTTCTGCAAGGAGTGAGATTGCTTTCGTGAAATAGCCTATTCCTTTGCGTTCCATCGTAACGCGCTGAGAGACGAAAAGAATAATACGCTTATCCGCAGGCAGCGTAGCATGCAACCGAGCCTCCCTCTTATTTTTCGGACAAAAAGCATGCGTATCTATCGGATTAGGAATTACCGTGAGCTGCAAGCCTGCAAGCAAGCCACTCTGCCGTGCATTATTCCCAAGCCACTTGCTGCATGCCACGAAATGAATGCCACTGTTATTATATAGCTTTTTCTTTTTATTATAGATACGAGTCGACAAATCCTTGTCCTTTCCACCTCCGGGCAAATAGAAGCAATGATGGCATACGCCTTTATAAGCCTCACAGCCCAAACTCACATGGCAGATGCCCGTAGCAGGCCAGATGTCATGCATCGTCCAAACCACCGCCTTACCACTATTGATAACCTTCCTGATATCTTTCAAGGACAAGAACCCCTGATTGACCCATGACAGATGTATGACGTCTGCTTCCTTAAACTCCGGCAACTTCGTGATGTCGGTGCCCGTGTTTGCAAGATCGACATCGAAGAGATGCTCTCGCTTGAAATGCAGATGCACGAAGATACACCAGCGCTCCCAAAGGAAATGGAGCCGCTGACGCAACCCTCCATTCAGTCCGACCACCGTGATGTCATCGGTCTCTTTGTCTCGCACAAGCATTTTGGCCTTCACACCATTATTATTGAGCGCGTCCATCAGACGGCCTGCAGCGACCGCTGCTCCGCCTGCACGCTCACTTGTGTTGACTATCAATACCCTCATTGCCATAGTAAGTACTTTTATCAGGCAAAGGTAAGAAAAGGAAACGAGAAACAGACAATTCTATATAATTAATTGATTTATATCAATAAATTCAACCACCTTTGAAAAAACAATGTCATTCCTTTGTAATATCAATGTAATAGCAGTCGTCAAAAGGTTAATAGATTGTTTAGGTTAGTAGTAATAGATTTAGGTTTTTAGTTATTAGGTTTAAGGTAGATTTGATAGATTGTTTAACGGACACGATTTGGATGCCGCGAGGCATTCATTTAGTTTGAATTTATTTTCAAGTTAAACATAAGAATACGCCGGGGCTCGTTGAGAGTCCCGGCGTATTCCTTTAATATCTAAAAGTGGGTCAGTAGAAATTTAGTGGGGATAGGCATATAATTTGGAAATACGGAAGAGGAAGAATTTCTTGTCAGCTACCCCTCTAAGATTGGCTCGGAAGAGTTTAATTTTGGCATTGAAAGATTCTGCAAGCGCGTTGGAGGAACGGTTGTTGTAGAAGTTCAATATCTCGTCATAGTGTTCGTAGAAGGTAGCAGCGATGACATTGAATGAGTGCAACCCTGCTTCTTCGACCTTGTTGTACCAACGTGCCATAGACAGGCGTGCAGCATCCTTTATCGTGTTTTTTGAAAAGATCATTCGTAGAGAATGACAAAGGCCATAGGCTGTTTTTATGTCCGGATATTCTTCAAAGAGTATTGCCGCACGTTGTTTCTGTCTGTCTGTCCATTTTTCGGCCGATTTAAAAAGCAGATAGCGCGAGCGCATCAGCAGCTCCTTGCGTGTGTCGCCATTTGGATACCTGAATGGTACATAATCCTTTCCACCCAGCTTTGCTTCCTCCATCTCATCGTTTGCCTGCTGGATGGCATCCCAACGATGCTTGATGCGCAGTTCCTGAACGGCGTCACAAGCCAGTTTCTGAATATGGAATCGGTCAATAACACGGCTGGCTTTGGGGAAGGCAATCCGCACAATCTTACGCATGGACTCAGACAAGTCAAGCGTGACTTCCTCCACGGCATTGCGTTGATGCTCATCAATACGTTGAAGCACAGATATCACGTCCTCAGACTTTGTGCCTGCAATGACTGCTATTAGGGATTGCTCTCGTGTATGTGCCTCACGGTTGGTAACGAACGTGTACAACTCGCCGTTGGACAGTGACGACTCGTCTATAGCCACCCGCGGGCCGATGTTCTCGGGGAACAACAACCATTCATCCGCATGCTCCAATTGATCCCAATGCCGAAAATCGCTGAGTGTTTCCTTATATTGCTTTTCAAACGTATGTCCATCTATATGATAGAAATCCTCAAGCGTACGGCAGGTCACCGGGGACGTCTCCATACGTCTCTTTTAAAAAATCTCCAAATTCTTTGGAGTAACGGGTGCCATTGGCTACAACATCAAGGTCTATCGGTATGCTAAAACTTTTGCCAGTACGAGTGTCTGTCCATCGCCTGCGTCTTATCCTTAGGATGACCTTATGGTCTCTTATGGGAAAGTCTGTGACATTAACAGGTTCCATAAAGCCCTTTGACTCAAAATGGAGGTCGTCGGACAATTCCTTGTTCATACGCTCGTCTAAACTGATGTGAATCTCAGTTTTCGTCTGTTCTACTCCAACTATGGTAAAGTAATCCAGTATCTGGGTGGGCAACACTACACTTGCTATTGCTTTGAGAAAAACATTTTCCATGATACAAAGATAATCATAATTTCATAAACTAATTATAATCCCCACTGATTTTCTACTGAGCCC
>ONBC01000039.1 GCA_900315955.1 uncultured Prevotella sp. | reverse complement strand
TGAGATCATACAACTTCTGCCATACCAATACAAAAAATCCCGGGAATAACCTCGGGATTTTTTGTTTGATTACAGGACGGCCTAAATTGAATGGTTACCCTCAAAGTTGCTATTTCCGACCTTTGCGGGAAAATGACGCAAAATGGGTTATAGGGACGCTTTTCATGCAATAGAAGCAGACCCTTGGCATCTCTATGCGCGAGGACCAACGCCATCTAAATGGAAATTTTCTTTTATAAAAATAAGTAATGGAATTTTTGTGGTTTAAGAAAATAGTCTTAATTTAGCACATAATTTGTCATTCAGTATATAAAGACAGTCATGCGTCATACCATACAGCGCGGCAAGCGTCCCGCCTTTTGCTTTGCAGATACCAAACCCCATTACGAATTGCTTGACGGGCTGCGCGGCGTCGCTGCCCTGCTTGTCGTGTTCCACCACATCTTTGAGGGCTATGCCTTTGCCGGCTCCGTCAATGGCGTTGGCGACGGCATCATCGTCCACCTCAATCATGGCTATCTTGCGGTTGATTTCTTCTTCCTGCTCTCAGGTTTTGTCATTGGCTATGCCTACGACGACCGTTGGCAGCGCGGCTTTACGTTGAGCGACTTCTTCCGCCGTCGCCTCATCCGCCTCCATCCCATGGTGGTGTTTGGCGCAGTGGTGGGTCTTGCGTGTTTCCTCCTCCAAGGTTGCGAGCGTTGGGACGGCTGCCGCGTCTCCGTGTCCATGGCCATGCTCGCCCTTTTGGCAGCTATGTTCATGATTCCGGCTTGGCCAGGTTGTCCCTTCGAGGTGCGTGGCAACGGCGAGATGTTCCCGCTCAATGGCCCGGCGTGGTCGCTGTTCTTTGAGTACATTGGCAACATCCTCTATGGCCTTCTTGTCCATCGCCTCTCGACCCGCATGCTGACTGCCGTCACCGTATTGTTGGGTGTGGTCTTGGTATGGATGACCGTCGGTGACTTTGTTGGGTCGGGCATGTTTGGCGTAGGCTGGACGCTCGACGGAGTCAACTTCTGGGGCGGATTGGCAAGGATGTTGTTCCCCTATTCCCTTGGTATGCTCCTTTCCCGCCGCTTCCGTCCCGTCAGGGTGAGAGGTGCCTTTTGGTTGGCCACGGTCGTCATGACCGCTTTGTTCATGGTGCCTTACATTCCCGGTAAGTCGCCGGTGTGCTGGAATGGAGTGTATGAGGCTGTTTGCATCATCATCGTTTTTCCCGTCTTGCTTTGGCTCGGCGCTTCCGATAGAACAGCTGGCAAGCGCCAGACCGCTATGTTCCGTCTCTTGGGTGACCTCTCTTATCCGCTCTACATCGTCCACTATCCGCTTTTCTATCTCTTTTATGCCCACCTTATCCGCACCGGCACTTACACCTTAGGCCAGAGCCTGGGCTATGCCTCGCTCACCGTGGCAGGCAGCATCGCCTTGGCATGGATGGCCCTGCATTTCTACGATATTCCCGTACGCCGTTGGCTCACTTCATTGATGAAGAAAGCAATGTGAATGGGCAGAGGACGGGATCCAGGAGTAGGGAGAATCGGAATGGTTGTGGCAAAAAAATATTGCTGTCCGTTGAAAGTTGATGGCCAATATCAAAATAAAGACTGAATTCCGCGCTTGGCATCCGGCCTTTTCCTTATCTTCTCCTGTAAGATGTAGAAGGGAAGTAAAAACTATTTTTCTCATGTTAGAGAAAGAAAGTAAGACGTATCAAACCGTGATAAAACCTGATAAAAGGTTTTTGCTGAACATGTATTCTTGGAAATAAGATTCGGTAATATTTATGGTATTAATGAGTTATTAGTATAAAAATATATTGCCACATGTATTTTTTTTCAAATAAATCTCCCAAAAAGTTTGCGAGTGTCAGAAAAACCATCTATATTTGCAAATAAATCTAACAGTACATCATTTATTATTTAACAAAACCATTATTTAGACCTATGAGGAATAGACCTTTAACTATTTTTGTGCTAATGCTATTAGGTGTCTCCGTGCAGGGAGTGCAGGCCAAGGCATCGCCCACAACGACTCCCATGGGGGGGGTGAGCTCAACTGAGCAAGTGTCTAACCAATGCATCGGTACCATTACTGATGCCAATGGAGAACCGATTATCGGTGCCTCTGTTCAGGTTAAAGGTACGCACGACGGAGCCGTCACCGACCTCGACGGCCGATTCTCCCTGTCAAACGTTCCTAAGAATGCAACTCTTCTTATTAGTTATGTAGGCTTCACTACCCAGGAAGTTACTTGGAAGGGCTCGCCGCTTAAAATCCGTCTTACTGAAGACCAGCAGTCTCTCAACGAGGTTGTGGTGGTAGGTTACGGCACGCAGAAGAAGGCTAACCTGTCGGGTTCGGTGGCGCAGATCAACGGCAAGGCGCTTGAGAATCGTCCTATCAACAATGTCACCTCCGGTCTTCAGGGTCTCATGCCTGGTATAACTATTACGGGAACCAATGGCGCACCGGGTATGGATGGCGGTAGCATCCGTGTCCGCGGTGTTGGTACCCTCAACAACGCCAGCCCTTACATCCTTGTGGATGGTGTAGAGACTTCCAATCTCAATTCGCTTGACCCGCAGGATATTGAGAGCATCTCTGTGCTGAAGGATGCCGCCTCGGCGGCCATCTATGGTTCGAAGGCCTCCAATGGTGTTGTGCTTATCACCACGAAGCGTGGTGTCAGTGGTAAGCCTCGTGTGTCTTATTCCAGTTACTATGGCATTTCAAATGCTACCATGCTGATGGACCGTATGAACTCGGCCGACGCAGCCACCTATTATAATATGGCGTTGGAGCGTTCCGGAAAGAAAGCAGTCTTCACGGATGAGGACATTCAGAAGTTCCGCGACGGTTCCGACCCATACGGTCATCCCAATACCGACTGGTATGATCTTGCTTACAAGACCGGTTTCCAGCATCGCCAGAGCGTGAATGCCACAGGTGGCAATGAGTATGCCCGCTACATGGCTTCGGCCGGTTATCTGAAGCAGAGCAGTGTGCTGCCCAATGCCGGCAGAGAGCAGTTCAACTTCCGTACCAATCTCGATCTCAATGTCTCGAAGTCGGTCACGGCTCACATGAACCTCTCCTACATTCACAATAACTATACGGATGCCAGCAGTGCCTACTATGGCGGCAGCAGTGACCAGGTCATTCGTCTGCTCAACCGTATCGCTCCATGGGTGCCTTACAAGAAAGAGGACGGCTCCTATGGCACCATCTCCGACGGTAACCCTATGGCCTGGCTCGACTCAGGGATGAACGTCAAGCGCAAGAACCAGAACATTAATGCCTTGCTTGGACTCGACTGGCAGATTTACAACGACCTCAAGCTTACTGTGCAGGGAGCTTATGTCGACAACACGCAGCGTTATGAATATTTCCAGAAGTTCATTCAGTACAATCCCAACAAGGCTTCAGAGCCCAACCACCTGAACGTGAACAATTACGAATGGCACCGCTTGAACTTCGATGCCTTCCTCAATTATACCAAGAATGTGGCTGAGCACCATTTCAAAGGCATGGCCGGTTGGCATACGGAGCGCTATAAGTATAACGAGGACAACACTTATCGTAAGAGCTTCCCGAACAACGAGCTCACCGACATGAATGCCGGTGACGCTTCCACGCAAACCAACGGTGGCTACACCCGCGAGCTTTCCATGGTCAGTTGGTTCGGACGTTTCAACTACGACTGGAACGATCGCTATCTCTTCGAGGCCAACATCCGTGGCGACGCTTCTTCACGTTTTGCCAAAGACCATCGGTGGGGTTACTTCCCCTCGTTCTCCGCAGCCTGGCGCATTTCTGAGGAGCCTTTCATGGAGAGCACACGCGGTTGGCTCGACAACTTGAAACTACGTGCTTCCTGGGGCCGCTTAGGTAATCAGGATGCCCTCACCGACTTTTATCCTTGGTTGAACACCTACAACCTCGGAGCTTCTTATCCTTTCGGCGGAACGCTCAGCACAGGTTACTATCAGGGCAGTTACCATTTGGAAACCATCACTTGGGAGAAGTCTACATCGTGGGGCATTGGACTTGATTTCGGTATTTTCCACGATCTCACTGGTACCATCGATTTCTACAATCGTAAGACCACGGGCATTATCATGAACGTCTCGGCTCCTGCTGAGTTTGCGCTCGGTGCTTACAAGGACAACATCGGTGCCATGCGCAATACCGGTATCGAGGTCTCGTTGAACTACAATCACAACTTCGGCAAAGGTTGGGCAATGAATGCCTCGGCCAACTTCGCTTACAACAAGAACAAGATCCTCAACCTTGGTGTCGATGCTCAGGGCAACCCTGTGGAGTACATCGCTAATGGTAACATGCGCCAGGCGGTCGGTCACCAGTACAACACCTATTATATGTACCACTGGACGGGTAAGTTCTTCAATTCTCAGGAGGAGGCCGATGCCTTCACCGAGAAATATGGCAACCCCTTCGGCAAGAAGTTCATGGCTGGTGATCTTATCTATGCTGACACCAATGGCGACGGCAAGCTGAACAGCGACGACCGTATCTACGAGTCAACCTCTGATATGCCTAAGTTCACCTACAGCTTCACCCTCGGTGCCTCCTGGAAGAACTTCGATCTCAGCACATTCTGGCAGGGGGTTGCCGGCACAAGGCACGTCTTCAACCGTGAGGTGCTCGGTGAGTTCGTAGGCGACTCCGGTCATCCTTCCACTTACTGGAAGAACGCCTGGACCGAGGACAACCATAATGCCAAGATGCCACGTGTCTTCGAGACCAGTACCAGCAGCAGTGACATGATGGTCGTTATGTCCGACTTCTGGCTTTGGAACACCAGCTACCTGCGCCTCAAGACCCTGCAGTTCGGCTATAATCTGCCAAAGAGCCTCCTCAGCCGCGTTGGTATCGAGAAGGTGCGTGTCTTCTATTCCGGCGAGAACCTCCTCACCATCGATGCACTCGGTTTCAACCAGGATCCCGAGACCACCAGTGAGCGTGGCTCGTCCTATCCACTCATCCGCTCTCATTCCATCGGTATTAACATCGTATTCTAATCAAGTTGACTATCATTATGAAAAATCTTAAGTTCTATATATTGACAGGATTTGCGGCTTTGGCCCTTACGTCCTGCAACGACTTCCTGACTACGGTGCCTAAGGATGCCATGTCGCCAAGCTCCACCTGGAAGTCGCAGGATGATGTAGAAAAGTTCCTTACCGGCTGTTATGATGGCTGGGAGGACGGCAGTGCTCTTCTCTATTGGGATAGCGCTTCCGACTTTGCCTATAACAACTTTCCGTGGGAAGGTTTCAGAAACATCGGTAACGGCTCTTTCTCGCCCAGTGATCCGGGTTGGTCGTTCTACGGATTTACCATCATCCGTCGTGTCAATACGCTCCTTGAAAACGCTGAGAAAGCTACATTTAGCTCAGATGCAGCCAAGAAGGATATCATTGCCCAGGCTCGCGTCATCCGTGCCTATCGCTACTTCGTGATGAATATGTGCTACGGCGGTGTGCCTATCATCGGCAACTACACAACGGCGCAGGAGGCTCAGGTGCCCCGCGAGAGCTCAGACAAGGTGCGTGACTATGTGCTCGATGAGCTCGACGCTGCCATTCCCGACCTCAATACTACTCCTTCAGCGCGCGGGCGCATAGCCAAGGGTGCCGCTCTTGGTATCAAGATGCGTGCCTGCCTCTATTGGGGCAAGCTGCAGGAAGCTAAAGAGGCTGCTCAGCAGATTATCGACCTGGGTCAGTACAGCCTGGAGCCTGACTATGCGAACCTTTTCACGGTGAAGGGTCAGAACTCCAAAGAGATTATCCTCGCCACACAATACATTTCTGGTACCTACAGCCTCTACACCGTCGGACAGTTGTATCCTAATGGCGACGGCGGCTGGTCATCGGTGGTGCCCACCCAGCAGTGTGTCGATAACTATGAGATGGCCAATGGTATGACCATCGACGAGGCAGGTAGCGGCTACGATCCAGCTCATCCTTTCCATGGTCGTGACCCGCGCTTAGCCATGAGCATTATTTATCCCGGATGTGACTGGAACGGGCGCGTGTTCAACAGTTTAGACAAGACAATCGATGGGGCCGACAATGTCGACTATCCCACCGCTGCCGATAACGCTTCCAAGACGGGCCTGTCCTGGCTTAAGTATCTCGGTCCCAAGAGTCAATACGCAGACATGTGGGATGCCAACTGTTGCCCCATCGTCCTGCGCTATGCCGACGTACTGCTCACTTGGGCTGAGTGCGAGAACGAGCTCAACGGACCCTCTGCTGAGGTCTACAGGAAGATTAACCAGGTGCGCAACCGTGCCGGAATGCCCAATGTTGACGAGGCCAAGTACAACACCAAGGAGAAGTTGCGTGAGCTCATACGTCGTGAGCGTGGAAGTGAGTTTGCAGGCGAAGGCCAGCGCCGTTGGGACATCCTGCGCTGGACAACGAGTGACGGCAAGATGGTAGCAGAGAAAGTTCTCAACGGAACCCTCAGCCGTATCACCGGTACGCTTGTGAATAGTCCAACGAAGGATTCCTCTGACCCCACTATGCGTGCTACCATCACGCCGGGTGCTACGGAAGTTATCGAGACGCGTACGTTCAAGGACTACAATAAGCTCTTCCCCATTCCGCAGAGTAATATTGACAACAACCCGAAGCTCGAGCAGAACCCAGGTTATGAAGGAGCTAAATAAGTTTGACAGGATAAAAAGCTAAAGCTACGGCCGCCTTTCAGCGTTTCATGCTGAGTGGCGGCCGTTTCTTAGTGTTGGGAAGCCGGGGTTATTTCCAAGTCCTGTCATCGCGACACGTCCGTGTCACGATCCTGCCTCATCCGTGTCACGATTCTGCCTCATCCGTGTCACGATCCTGCCTCAGTTGTGTCACGATCCTGCCTCAGTTGTGTCACGATCCTGCCTCATACGTGTCACTTTTATACAAATATAACGCCACCTGTTGAGAGATCGGCTTCTCAGCAGGTGGCCGGACATCCCCGATACGGAGACAGCAGTCCAACTCAGCGTTTATTTCAAAATGTCGTCCATAAGCTTATAGAAGTCGGGGTCGCTGGGGCGGAAAGCGTTGCTGTCATGGATGGTACCATCGGGGTTGACGATAATAAACCGTGGTATACCGGTGATGCCCCAGTCCTTCATCAATTTGTCCATCTCATCCTTTGTCGCTGAGATATACTGTGGCCACAGTGGTTTGTCCTTGTCCAACTTCCGTTTCCAGGCATCATGATGGCTGTCGAGGCTGATGCTAATGAACTGTATCTTCGTATTGTCTTTGTAGTGGGCGACATGCTTTTCGACAAAAGGAATCTCCTTGACGCAGGGTATACACCATGTGGCCCACAGGTCGATATAGAGATACTTGCCTTTGTTGAACCATTCTGAGAGCCGGTGTGTCTGTCCATGAATATCCTGGAAAGTCTCGTCAGGGCACTTGGCTCCACTCTTTGTAGCCAGTTTGCTGTCGACAACAGTCTGGTAATAGTTGACAAGAGCTGTATCGGCAGCCTGCTTGAACGCATGCCAAAAGTCATCAAGGACATAAGTCTTTCCATCGGCATTAAAGACCACGGAGGCGATATTGTTCAGCAATGCGTGGCGGATGCGGGGATTCTGCACCTGGTTATCGACGGCACGGATATAGCTGAGGGCATACGGCGTGATGTTGTCATCGTTGAGAGAACCGGTTACCTTTGTAGCGATAAGGTCATTCACGAGCCCCATCTCCTGCATGGTGTCGTCGTTAGGGTCTATGCTTGCTATGAGTACTTGCAGCTGTCCGTCGCTGCTTATCCCTTTGATTTTATCCCTTGCAGAGAGACAGGCTATGCGTGAGGCGAGATAGGAGACATCCGCCTGATGGCGGTAGATGCGTCGCAGACTGTCGTTGTCAACCTTGTCGGCAGCCTGAAGGGTAGTGCCATACTCGGTGGCAAGGCGCTTCATCTCCCCATTGAAGTCAAAGTCTTTGTTCACGGTTGTGACTTCATCATCATATTCGTCTACAGACACCTTCTCCCAACCATGTGCATAGAGCTTCTCCATCTGCTTGAGGAAGCGGGAAGCGGCAGCATTCTTACCTTTGTAGGCGATCTCCCACTGTCCTTGCTTCTTGCTGATGGAGATCTGTAAGGTTTGTCCGGGCTCCAAGACAGCAGGTGCACTGAGGCTGTCACCCATGATGAAGACGGCGGTATATGGTTTTATCTTCGGTCTGTCATAGACCATACAGCCTTTCGTGAACTGCAAAGGAACGAATTCTCCTCTATTGGCGATTATTACATGTGAGAGTCCGGTGGTATCCTTAGCCATTATCTTTAAAGTTTGGGCAGTGGAAATAATAGGTAGTGCCATTGCCATCAACGAGAGAAATATCTTTTTCATTTTTGCGAATCATTTAATAATTATTGGTTAACGAAGCATTTTTACGTGTAGCCTGGAGCGGGAAGGGCAATATCCATAGTTTGCTGTCAGGAGCTATAGAGAAAGAACCATAATCGCCGAGGTTGCGGGTGATGGTACGTTTATAATCTTTTTCCGTATTCCACCGTTTGCAGTCGAAGAAGTTCTCATAGGTATCTATGCATTCTATCCATTTGGCATCCTGCATGGCGGCCATAGCGTCAGCCTCATCCGTTGCTGTCAACGGCTCGTAATGTTCTGGATCTATGCGCTTCTCGCGCACCTTGTTGATAAGGTCCATACCCTTCTGTATCTCACCGGTACGAATATAGCACTCGGCTGCTGTGTAATACATGCGGTCAGAGGTAATGCCATAGAAGTTGACCCAGCTGCTCATGGCATAATACATCAGGGAACCACTGACACCCGTCGTTATCTCTCCATAGAGGCTGTTCCATGCCATTCCGGAAGCATCGAAGTTGTCGTCGGCAAAAGCTTTCTTACCCATAGCCGCATCACTACTCTTGGCAGCCCGTGGCTTGGCGTCCCATTCCTCATCGTCGCCGTCCTCATCGTCGCCATTGTCTTCTCCAGAGCCGGGTTTCTGCCCAAACATGTAGGCATGATAGAGGACATAGTCACCAGCCTCAAATTTATCCGCAGTTTCCTTAGAGAGGCATTCCAGGAAAGGTCCCACCATTCCTCCTATATAGACAAGATTGTCGGGGGCCTGCCGTTCCAGAATCCAGTCACCAGCGTCGACGATGGCAGATCGGTCTTCGATGGTTCCGTTGAGGTCGATACTCTTAAGCGCATAGGGCAGTGCATCGGCATAGCGCTTCATCTGCATAAGCACTTTGGCACGTACGGCATAGCCCCAGGCCTGGTCGCCACGGAGAACATCATCGTTGCGCTCAGGCAGCGCTTTGATATAATCATCAGAACAGTCGGCAAGGATGTTGTCGTAGACTTCCTGGACAGTGAGCTTGGGGTTGTCGGTAAAGACCGACTCACTCTTCACATAGGCGATACCGCCATCGGTGGCCGCTGTCGTAGCGTCGTATTGCCTGGCATAAATATTAACCAATAACCAATGCAAGTAAGCGCGCATGATATGTGCCTCAGCGATAATCTGTTTACGCTTGCTCTCCGATCCGGAAGCCTCTGGAGCCTTGTCGATGATGGTATTCATGGCGTTGATGGTCTTGTAGGCATTGGTATAACGGTCGTCACTCTGTGAGAGATTGGCACGGTTCACCTTCTCATCGTAAGCAAGATAGGCATAATTGAGCGTGTTGGTCTGTGAAAGAACCGTAGGCACACTCGTCATCTGCCCAAAACACTCATTGCAGATGATGCTGAGATCGTTAATAGGTGACCCTAATTTGATATCCTTGTTGAGGAGCAACTCCAAGTCGTCGACAGTCTCCAAAGTGGACTGACCCTTGGGAACGATGTCGAGTTTGTCATCGCAGCCAGTTAAAAGTAAAAAAGTAAAGAGGTATAAAGGTAAAAGAGAAATAACCTCGATATATAGCTTCTTCGTTTTCATAATCTCTTCTTTATTCTTTTGTTCATTATCGAAGCATTAAAAGCTCACACTCAAACTCATGGTGTAGCTTCGGCACGGTTTGTCGAGCGTATCACCACTGTACGGATTGACGGCTTCGGGGTCTATGCCCTGACTGTTGCGTACCCATGTGGCCACATTGTTCATCTGCACGCGCAGACGCAAGGACTGGATGCCAAGATGCGTTGTCCATTGTTTTGGAAAGGTGTAACCGAGAACGATGTTACGCACCTTGATATAGTCGGCATGCACCACGGCCTGATCAATATACTGATAATCACCGATAGTGTTACGGCCTTGATAGCCATTGGCAATCTCAGCGTAAGGGGTGTCGGCGCCAGTCCAGAAGTCAAGATAAGAAGCGGGGATACCGGAGAGATCGGAGCTGTAGCCCAATTCCGAGCCGGCATGTGTCCACTTCTCTATCCCGGCCCGCATGTAATGACCGCCATAGAAAGAGAAGAGCGCTGAGAGGGAGAAACCTTTCCAGGTTATCTCAGGGGTGAATGAGGCCACCACCTTTGGGTCAAGACTACCGGAGAAGACCACATCGGCCTGAGAGAACTCTCCTGTAGAGACATCAGAAGCGTGTATGTTGCCATCCTTGTCATACCATCCGTAGCTTTGGTTGCCTCCGTCATCGGTCACCATACCGGCATAGCGATAGCTGTATAGCGAGTTGATAGGATGTCCTTCATGAAGCGTAGTGAGGGCTTCAAAGCCTGATGACGGCTCATGGTCGATACGGGTCACCTTATTATTGTTGTAGGCAAGATTGAACGAGGCGTTGACCCCAAGTCCGTCGGATGTGGCAGGTCGGAGAATATCTCCGTTAAGCTGCAACTCTACACCTGTGTTGCGTGCCTTGCCATTGTTGATGTTCACGCTGCTCCATCCTGTTGTCGGGTCGACATCGGTGAGGGTCAGCAAGTCAGAAGAATTCTTGATATAATAGTCGAGGCTACCGCTGACTCTGTTGTCGAAAAGCGAGAAGTCGGCACCAAAGTTCCAACTGACTGTTTTCTCCCAACGCAGTTGGTCATTGGGTGGCGTATTGAGAGTGGCATATTTATTACCTGTTATCTGGCTCACGGCGATGGCAGCAGTCAGATAGGAAGACACATTGGAGTCGATATTTCCTGTTATGCCATAACTGGCACGGAGCTTGAGCACGTCTATCCACTTCAAAGGTTTCATCCAATGCTCATTCTGCATATTCCAACTGGCACCCACCGACCAGAGGGGACGTCCTCGGTATTTAGGATCGGCACCAAAGAGGTCTGCCTTATCGACGCGGTAGCTCACCTGGGCAGCATAGCGGCTGTCGTAGGTGTAGTTGGCATTGAAGTAATAAGAGTAGAACCGGTGCAGAATATCGCTTGTAGAAAAGTCGCTTTCCGAGGGTGCGCTGCCCATCAGACTATAGTTGGGACCGAGGTCCGAAGCAGACAGACTCTGTAGGGCTTCAAAGTTGATGAGCTGTGAGAGATTGGTCTGCGTCTGGTCGTCGTAGCCAAGCTTGAGGTCGTTGTTGTAGCGGTCATGACTTTGTCGGTATTCAAAGCCTGCTATAGCCTCAACAGCATGCTTCTCGGCAAAGATCTTGTTGTAGTTGGCTTGTGCGCGGAATGTATAGTAGTCGCCCGACTGATATTTTGTTTTCAGCATACCTCCCTCTGGGATGTAATGCTTGCCTTTGGAGGTGGCAAAGTTGTAGAGCGTGCGCATGTAATAACTGTCCGGCTCATAATAGGTCTCACCTTTGTAGCTGATATCCTCATACTGAAAACGGGTAGAGACAGAGAGTTCAGGCAGAATCTTGAAGTTGGCATGAACATAGGACCGGATATTGTTACGGCGCCCTTTGGTAAAATTGCGGTTAAGCTCATCGAGGTAGTAATAGCCCTCGTCTTTGAGTCCCAGTGAGGTATCTTTAAGACTGGGCTCACCGAGCCACACGATAGCATCCATAGCGGCAGGAGTGCCATCGGTTTTGTACATACTTAGGTATGGGGCAAAAGCGCCGATTGTCATTGTGCCCATGGCATCGGAATGGACACGGGAGCGCTCGCTGATGACATTGAGGCCGATGCTCGTATCCAACCATTTGCACACATTCATATCGCCTTGATAACTGGCGGTATAGGTACGGTCATTCTCACGATAGACACCATTGTTGTCACCCTTGTAGTTGAGCACGATATTAGAGTTGAGGCGCTTACCTTGGGTGCGCATCGCCACATTATACTGTTGCAGAACCCGGGTTCTGAGCGTTGCGTCTCTCCACTCCTTACGGAAGTCGTTAGACCGCCACTGCGCCATCTGCGCGTTGTAGTCGGCATCGCTAACCTCGCCGAGCTTGTGACGCAGCAGCAGGCGTGTGGCTTGAGTAAGGCTGCCGGGATCGGTCTGGTAGGTGCCTAACAGACTGCTGTATACATCATCGTGGCCAGTGACCCAGTTGAAGTTATTCTCCTCCAACTGCAACAACTGTGCGGCATCAGCCCAGCCATAGTTGGAATAGTCCTGCTTCTCATAAATGGAGAGATCGGCGTTGACATCGATGCTCAACCTTTCAGCGTGTGCACGCTTGGTGGTGATGACGATGACACCATTAGAGGCGCGGGCACCATAGATAGAAGCGGCAGAGGCATCCTTCAAGACATTGATGGTCTCGATGTCATAAGGGTTGACCGTCTCTATACTCCCCTCGATGGGAAGTCCGTCGACGACGACCAAAGGATTGGTGCGGGCATTGAACGATCCTGCACCACGGATGGTGAGGGCAGCCTCGCCTGTTTTGCCATTACCATTGTTGTAAGCCACCAAGCCTGGAATCTGGCCTTCCAACCGGGAGACGACATTGCCGGTATAGCGGCTGTCCAGTTCCTTGGAACTGATAGTCTGATAGGCTCCTACGGCATTCTCACGTTTGATATTTTGATAACCCGTAACGAGGACCTCGTCAAGGAGGGTCTCGTCGGGTGCCAGACGCAAGGCAAGGAAAGGCGTGCGCCGGTCTATCTTCACCGTGCGGTTCTTATAGCCTACATAGCTGATCTCCAGCTCGGCATGTGTACCCTCGACAATAAGAGAGAAGTTGCCGTCGGCATCTGTGGTAGCACCATTCCCCGTACCCTTCTGAAGAATGGTAACACCGACAAGAGGCTCGTCCTTCTCGTCAGTCACCGAGCCAATGACCTGCTTCTTGAAAAAAGCTTCTTCCGGGAGTGTTGACTTCTTGAGGACGATCGACTTTTTGACGATCTCATAGTCGATACCGGCTTGCTGAAGGAGAACACGGTTGAGAAGCTGTACGAGCGTAAGGTTCTTGTAGGTACATGATATACTTGGTACACCTGCAATAACCGGCTTCTGGTAGACGATCTCATAGCCTGTGCGTTTGCGCAAGTCGCGGATGACCTGCTCAATAGGCATGTTCTTGTAGTCGACACTGTAGGTCTGGCCAGCAGCATCCACCGCGAAGGCGGAGCACACAACAGTCAGAACAAGCGACAACAATAGCTGTTGGATTTGTTTCATCTTTAATTCTATTTCTTCAAAATAATTACGGTATGGCCTTTTATGTGAAATTTCAGCCCGCCACTCGTCTCTAATATCTCTACAACATCTGAAAACTCGCCATAGCGGGGAATACTGCCCATGAACTCTGTGCGGGCAAGGGACGCATCAGCAAACTTATAGTCAAAATCATACCACCTGCTCAGCGTCTCCATGATATCGCCGAGATTTTGGTTTTCAAAGACGAAACTACCACTCCGCCAGCTTGTCACCACCTCAGTATCTACTGATTTGACACTCGCCTCATGACTCTGCTTGTCGAAAAGCGCCTGATGGCCTGGCATGAGCATCAGCTGTGCCCCATTGCCGGAAGCTGCCTGCAGGGCAATGCTACCCTCGACGAGCGTTGTGGCCACAGCCTTATCCTCTGGATAAGCATGGACATTAAACTGTGTGCCATAGACTCTGACCACCTGCCCTGCCGTCTCAACATAGAATGGGCGCTTGCTGTCTTTGGCGACCTTGAAGAAAGCCTCACCGGTGACGGCAACACGACGCTCCTCATCACTGAAGTGCTCGGGGTAGCTAAGCTGGGTCTCTGCGTTGAGCCACACCTCTGTACCATCCTCGAGGGTCACTTTGAACTCGCCGCCACGGGGCGTAGAAACGTTGAGCTTAGCGTGGCGGTCTCCAAACAGAGAATGCCCGTCAGCCATCTTGGCGGCATTGTCTGTTGCCGAGGCCCCAAGATGAAGGGTGTCGCCATTCTCTAAGGTTAGAATAGCTTGGGTGCTGCCATGAGAGATCTGAGAGGATGCTACCTGAGCAACAACGGCGCGGGTGGGCTCTGGTGACAGTCTTCTATTATAAATGTAGAATCCTACGAGGAGAGCTATGGATGCAGCAACGCCCGCCACAGAGAGTGCGAAGACCCGCACCTTACCCCAGGGCCTGCGGTCAGAGGATTGGGCGGCGGCGATGCGCGACTCCATGTCCTTCATAGCACGCGTTGCGTCAACGGCCTTGAGGCGGCGGTACTCGCGCTGGAGGTAGTCTTTGTCCTGCAAACGCTCTAAAACCTTACGGTTGTATTCATTCTCTGCCGACCATTCAGCAAGGTCACGGCGGCCGGCATCAGAGATGTCTCCGATGATGTAGTGGTAGAGAAGATGAGAGATATATTCTGAATCCATCGTTATAGTTTGTCTATTATATCTGACGTGGCATCATCGCTTGGCCTTGTGGCATCGGCATTGAAGATGTTTCCATTCTTGTCTATCATAATGAAGCGCGGAATTCCGCTTATACCCCACTGTTGGGAGAACGTCTTGGCCACATCTCCATGGATGTTGTACTGCGGCCAGGCTGGTTGGTCCTGGTTAATCATCCGCTTCCACGCATCAATATTCTCATCAATAGAGATGGAGATGAATTGCACCTTAGGGTTATCCTTATACTTCTCCACCAGTTTGGCAAGGTAGGGAATCTCTCGCTTACAGGGACCACACCATGTGGCCCACACATCGATATAGGTAAACTTTCCTTTCGCAATATCACTGAGCTGGCAAGTCTTCCCGTTCTCATCAGTAAGCGTAATGTCAAAAGCCTTTGCTCCTGTCTGCATTTGGTCCCATGAGGCTATTTTCCCTTTATAGGCTGTGAATGCTGTGGAGTCTGGGCCTGCCCATTTCACGGCATCGGCATAGAAACGATGATAATCACCGGTATTGTCACCAAAAGAAAAGTAATTTTGAGCGATGCTTTTTGCAATATCTCTACGCAGTAATGAATTGGTGACATATTTGTCGGTCAGCGCCATCTGCTCGCGGCAATAGGGCTCCATGTCACCCTTGAAGTTCATCGGTGAGGTCATCATGGCCATGACCTTGGCGAAGCCGAGGTTGGAACGAAAAGAAATATCGGAATTGATATCCACATCACTCATCAGTTGTTTATATTCGCTGTCGTCCTGATACCGTGTGCCCGCTGTTTCGCACTTGTCCATGATGAGGCGAATCTTTGTCCATTTATACTGTGCCTCATTCAAATCAGTGTAGAATTTGCGCAGCTGTTTGTCCTTGATCGCCTTCAGGTAAGGTAAGACGCTCTTGTAGCTGTCTTCGAGGATCTGACGGTACTCCTCATTGGTCTTTGCCGTAGACTCATCCATAGAGAAATACTTCATCATGTCATAAGCCTGCATCTCAGCGTTGACGGCTAAAGACACATCCTTTGACGGTCCGCTGATTTTGAAATCGAGCTTGTCGCCTTTGCCTTTTGACAGCGCCACCGTAACGGTCTTACCTTGAGTGAGATGGACGCCAAAGACTTGATTGGAGACAATGATGGAGACATCGCTGTTTCGGTCAGAGAGCGGAGCGTTATAGATAAAGTTACCCGCTTTGTCGACAGGGATAGTCGTATATTCGTTGTCGACAGCCCCGCCGGTAGGTGAATACGATATCTGTATGCCGTCATCGTCAAGTGTGAAACCACTCACGCTTCCTTTGAGAAGTTGCGCGTGAGAACTAAGGGTGAATGCGGCAAGAAGGGCCGCTCCGATAATTTTCTTGATCATAGCTTTTGAGATATTTTTGTCTTCTAATACGCAACAAGTATCCGAGAAGACAAATATTTGAGAGTTTTTTGTAGAAAAAGTTGGTATTTGACAGAATAATATCTAATTTTGTAAACAAAGAGCGGAGAATGTCTTATTTTTATAACAACCACAAAAGGTGCGTTTAACAGAAAAGATAGTAGACGATTTCAGGTTAGGAAAGATTGACAGTTTTTATAAAGAAGTCTATCCTTCCCTCTTGGTCTATGCTTCCCGCCAGCTTGGCACCGACTATGCCTTCCTTGCCGAGGACTGTGTGCAGGATGCTATATATAAGATGTATGGCATCCGCGAGCGCTTCAGCAATGCCGCGCACTTCAAAGCCTATCTCTTTGCCGCCATTCACAACAAGGCGGTATCCGTGCTGCGGAGGGGACAGAGCCGCCAACATTATCTTCAAGAGAAAGAAGACCTTGACGAGGACCTGCAAGCCTCTATTATAGAGCAGGAAACCCTCGACTTGCTTTATGAGGCTATCGACAAACTGCCGGGAGAGCTGCACCGCATCTTCAACCTTAGTTTTGTAGAAGGGCTGAAAAACGACGAAGTAGCCAAAATACTCGGATGCAGTATCGGGACAGTAAAAAATCGCAAGACGGCTGTTATCAACTTTCTCAAGCTGTCAATCGGGGAGCCTAAACTGTTGTTGCTGCTGGCAATCCTGTACTGAGCACCACCGTTGGCGGTGCCCGTAGCTACATTATCTATGGTATCATATATTTTTTGCATCATTCCTTTGTCGTTTACACATTTCTTGTTATCTTTGCATTGTCAATAAAATATTTAACCCAAACCTTTAAATTATAGAAACAATGGCAGACAATAAGAATGAACAACAGAATCAGGTACAGATACAGCTCAAGCCCGAGGTTGCGGAGGGCCAGTACGCCAATCTCGCAATGATCAACCATTCCAGCTCGGAGTTTGTGATCGACTTTGCGCACATGCTCCCCATCGCTCCTCCTCAGATCTTCTCCCGTGTCATCATGGCTCCGGAGCACGCTAAGCGCCTGCTTTTCGCCCTGCAGGAGAACATCCTTCGCTACGAGAAGGAGTTTGGCGAGATTAAGCTCCCCTCTGCTCCCCAGGCTCCCGAAGGTGACGGCCGCACGGCTATGCCTTTCGGAACAGGCAAGGCATAAGAGAGTGGCTTGACTGTCTTGCGCTTTGTTGCGCATCATAGATATATTCAGCCTTTTCGAGGCTGGAGTTCAGTTCATTAAATTTCATCAATAAACCCCAGTCTGGGCGAGCGTGGCTCGTGCAGGCTGGGGTTTTTAATTCCTAACTTTTAACTCCTAACTTTTAACTCCTAACTTCTAACTTCTAACTCCTAACTTCTAACTCCTAACTATACCCTATACCATGCACAGTTTTCTGACATCATCTTCGAACGACTCTCTGTCCTTTGCCTTGGCTTTCAGGGCAGACCGATAATTGTATATTGTTCGTGGCGTGCAGAAGAGAAGGTTGGCTATCTCGCTGCTGTCCTTTACGCCGAGGCGGATGAGGGCAAAGATGCGGAGCTCGGTTGACATGTTTCCGTCTTTGAGCTTTACTTCGTTGCCCGGTAGAAGCAGTTCGTTCAGACCTTCAATGAACGTGGGGTAGAGGTCGAGAAACGCCTTGTCGAAACCGTTGAGAAATGTGGCGGCATCGGCTTCCGTCAGGCGCGACGACGAGGTCGTGCTCAGCAAGTCGTTGATCTGGTTGACTTTTATCTTGCGGACGACAAACTTCTGGTAATTGTTCAGCCGGTCGATATATTTTGAGCAGAGGTCGATATAGAGCTTTGCCAAATTCTCACGGTGCTGGTTCACGTCGACGAGGTTCTCGTTGCGCTGCCTGAGCTGTCCGTTCAAGACCGACAGCTCTCCATTGAGGCCTACCAACATATCGTTCTGCCTGACGATTTGCTTTCTCCGTTTGTTCAGCAATCCGTTTTGCCGCACGATCAGTCCTGCTGCAATGATGAGTGCGAGGAAGAGAAAGACACCGGCACCAAGCGCCCAGCGCAGCTTCTCGTTTTTTGCGTTGAGCTTATCCTTGAATCTGGCTACGATCTCCGGCAGTTTGTCGGTACTGCTGATGATACGGAGGCGATTGTTGTAAAACTTTGCGTCCTCGATAGACACAGAGACATAGTTCTCCGCACGCTTGATGTCGCCGTCGTTACTAAACAGCCAATCGGCGACCGTGTAGAGCGAGAGGTTCTCTTTCACCGGTGTGATGATATCGGTGATTGCCGTGCGGATGAGGTACGATTCGTATTTGTCGTACTGTTTATAATACTTGTAGCAGCAAGCCGTGGCGAAGCAGGCCGTGGAGTAGAGCCGCGTGTCGTTGGGTTCTGCTGCCAGCACTTTCAGATAGTATTGCAAGGCCTTGTCATGGCTCCCCGCGACATACATCTCATATTCGCCCATGAGATAGTTGTAGTCGTTGGGCCGGTTTTTGGCGAGTTTGACGGTGCGGCGCAGATAGTCCAGTTTCTTTTCCCAATAGATGCCTCGATATTCGCTGTCTGTCGTATAGTCGCTCCAGTAAGTGTAGAGCCAATAGAGCGTGAGGTTGTATTCGTATTCCAGATCGGGGAGAATAGGGCGGTCATCCAGTTTGTCTAATAGGTTGTATGCCTCACTGTACAACCCGGATGAAGAGAAGAGCGCTGCTTTATGAAGGATAAAGAGCTGGGTGTAATAATTGTTATGTGCAGCTTCCGCCATCTCTAACCCTTTCTTGGCGTAGACCATGGCAGAGTCGAAGCGTAGGAAGTGATATTCGTTGTAGATGCCGTCGTAGATTCGGAGCCGTTCGTTGATGTCCGTCGTTTGAGGAATGGCTTTCTTCATTTGGGCGATGTAGCTTTCTTTCTTTTTTGTGTATGTTGCACGGTTGGCCACGACGTTGTCAAGCTGCTCGTAGAGTGCTGCGTTGTCGGCATGGGCTGAGAGTGCGGCCATGCAAAGAAGGATCAAGCTTATGATATCTTTCATCATTATTATTCGTCGTGTAATTGATTGTCTTAAACCTTGATTTTGCAAAGGTACGTAAATTTATGTAGATACAGCAATGTACTTATGCTTATTTTTGTTGTTATTTTATAATGTTGATTATTAGTTTATTATGTATCTTTTCAGGTTTAGTGAATGTACTTTCAATGTACTTCAAGCACCAACATGTCGTTCTGATTGCTAACTTTGCGAATAAATCTAAAAACAAAGATTCCGCGACTATTCAGTGACGGGCTAATTGTTATTGGATAAGGTTATCTGAAATTATCAACCAATAATTATAACATGAAACCAATAGAACGAAATGATTTCAAGAGCCGGCTAATGTTGTTAGCCGTTCTGTTCTTCTTCGGCTTGGCTGTCTCTGCTCAGACGCTCAAAGTGTCGGGTACGGTGACTGATCCGAAAGGCGAGCCATTGATTGGCGTTACTGTCAAAGCCCTCAATTCCGGCAAGACTTCCGCGGGAACCGTTACCGACATCGACGGTAAGTACTCGTTGAGTGTGCCTTCCTCAGCCTCGCTCGTGTTCTCTTATATCGGTTATGAGAACGCTACGCAGGCGGTCAACGGTCGCTCAACCATCAATGTCACGATGCAGGAGAAGAGCGATGAGCTCAACGAGGTGGTGGTAATCGGTTATGGCACGATGGACAAGAAGGAGCTGACCTCTGCCATCTCTCACGTCTCTTCCAAGGACTTTACGCGTGTGGCGAGCGTCGACCCTTCCATGATGATCCAGGGTAAGGTTGCCGGCGTGAGCATCACCAACACGGGTGCCGGCGACCCTAACAATCAGGCGAGCATCCAAATCCGTGGTGTGTCCTCGCGTTCTGCCGGTACCGGCCCACTGATTGTCATCGACGGCGTGCCCGGCGGCAACCTGACCAACATCAACCCTAACGACATCGAGTCTTTCGACATTCTGAAAGACGGTGCCGCTTCGGCTATCTATGGTACGCGCGGTTCCAATGGTGTTGTTCTCATCACTACTAAGAAAGGTTCGCGCGACGGCGAGCTCCATACGACGTACAGCGGCACACTTTCTTTCGATGTCATCAAGAAAGAACTCGACATGCTTTCAGCCGACGAGTATCGTGCCAACCGCATCGCTTCCGGCACAGGCTACGATCTCGGTGGCTCTACCGACTGGCTCGACGAGGTGAGCCGGGTGGGTGTGCGCATGCAGCATACCCTGACGTTCAGCGGCGGCAATGCCCGTTCCAACTACCGTGCTTCCGTCGACTACCGCAACGCTGAGGGTATCGACAAATACTCTAACCGTAAGGAGTATGGCGGACGTGCATCTGTCAACCACACGACAAAGAGCGGATTGTTCACCTTCGGCCTGAACATCGCTCCGCGTATTGCTTACCGGAAGAATTCGTCGTGGGATGTTTTCCGTAATGCCATTGAGGCAAACCCGACAACACCTATCATGGATCCGCAAAATCCCTCGCAATATTACAACTTCAAAGGTCAGGAGGCCGGCTACAACCCCGTAGAGCTTGAGAAGCTCGACAAGAATACAGGCACCACGAAGCTTCTCGACTGGGATGGTACCGTGAAGTTGAACCTCTTCCCGTTGTTGCTCAAGAATCCCGGAAGGCAGCTGCTCACAACCGAGCTTACGGTTGCAGACCACCAGTACGACAACTACAACCAGTTCTTCCGTCCTTCCACGAGCACGCTGTGTATCAACTCCGGCCGCTCGGGTGAAGCCTCGCAGGATTATTCCAAGTCGTCCTTGCAGAGCCTGGAGTGGATCACAAACTACAACAACTCTTTCGGCGACCACAACGTGAAGCTGATGTTCGGTTACTCTTATGAATACAACAAGTACTCAGGCTTGAATGCCAACAACAAGGACTTCCCCAACGATGCCCTTGAGGACAACAGTCTCGGCACGGGTACCTATGCCAAGGATGAGGGTGAGGTCGATATGGGTTCTTACATGAACGACTCGAAGCTCATTGCCTTCTTCGGCCGTGTGAGCTACGATTGGAAAGGCCGCTACATGCTGACGGCTTCGCTCAGGCATGAGGGCTCGTCCAAGTTCGGTGCCAATCACAAGTGGGGTAACTTCCCTGCCGTGTCTGTGGGCTGGCGTGTCTCCGACGAGCCGTTTATGATAGCTACAAAGAGTTGGCTCTCCGATTTGAAGTTCCGTGCCGACTACGGTGTCACCGGCAACCAGAACTTCGACAGCTACAAGTCGCTTAACACCATGACCGGCTTCGGTTACTATATGTACAACGGAAAGTATTATCAGGTATGGGGCCCGGCAAAGAACGTCAACCCCGACTTGAAATGGGAGATGGGCAAGAACTGGAACATCGGTCTCGACTGGGCGTTGTTCAACAATCGTCTCTTCGGCTCATTCAACTATTACAACCGCAAGCAGCAGGACCTCTTAGGCGACTATAATGTGTCCGTTCCTCCTTATCTTTTCACGACGACCTTTGTCAACGTAGGTACGATGCGCAACAGCGGGTTCGAGTTTGATATTACCTGGAAAGCGGTCCAGACGAAAGACTTCAGCTACACATTTAATATTATAGGTGCCACGATGAACAACAAGTTCGTGAGCTTCAGCAACAACGAGTTTGTCGGTCAGGACTATTACGATGTGGTCAGCCCCGAGGATCCTTATCCTTTCCACACTCTTCAGCGCATAGAAAAAGGTCGCCGTATCGGCAGCTTCTATATGCTCAAATATGCCGGTGTGGACGCGCAGGGACGTTGGGTCGTTTACAACAAGGACGGTGACAAAATCCTGGCCGACAATGCTACCGATGACGACCGTCAGTTTGTGGGCAACGGCATGCCTAAGTTCACAGGCTCTATGACCCACACGTTCCGTTACAAGAACCTCGATCTCTCGCTCTTCTTCCAGACCGCTTTAGGCTATGACATCTTCAATATCCATGATTTCTACTATGGCACGAAGAACTTCCAGGGCAACGTCATGGACAAGGCTTACAGCAAGAACAAGATCGTCTCAGAGAATCCTATCGTCTGCGACTATTTCCTCGAGCCGGGCGACTATCTGAAACTCTCGTCGGTGAACATCGGCTACACGCTGAACCTGAAGAACAAGTACATCGAAGCTATCCGTCTCTCGCTGACGGGCAGCAACCTCTTTACCTGGACGCAGTTCTCCGGTGTTGACCCGTCAACTTATCAGGTAAATGGTCTGAATCCGTATCCGTCGACACGCCAGTTTATGATTGGCATGCAGGTAGATTTCTAAATAACGGGTCCTAAATATAATTTTTGAGGATTAAGAAACAATGAAAAAGATCTATAAATTTGCCGCCATGCTGTTGATGCCGACGGCACTGCTCACAGCTACAGGTTGCACGAATCTCGATGAGACGCTTTACGATCAGGTAGCTTCGCAGAACTATTATAATACGAAATCGGATGTTGTGCGTGCGGTGTTCCGCCCGTTCGAGCATGCTTATTACACCATTCAGAGCCGTCAGGTGCTCAATGAGGAAACGGCCGATCAGCTCATCACGCCTACCCGTGAAGACTGGTGGGACGATGGTGGCCGTTGGGCACGCCTGCACCGCCACAAGTGGATCACGACCAACGGTGAGGCGCAGAGCCAGTATAACCTGGGGTTCCAGGGCATTGGCCAGACCAACCTCGTCATCGAAGACCTCGACAAGCTGCAGGCTTCGAAGTTCGGCTTTACCGATTCTGAGTTCAACAACCTCAAGGCGCAGAACCGTGTGCTCAGGGCCTGGTTCTATCTCACGCTCCTCGACGAGTTCCGCAATATTCCTTTCACAGTCAGCTACTATGACCAGTCGAAGAATACGCTGGAGCAGGTGGAGCCCCGTAAGATTTACGACTTCATCGAGTCGGAGCTCAAGGAGTCTCTGCCAATGCTGACAAAGAAAACCGCCCTCGGTGGTAACCAGAACTTGGAAGGACAGTGGACGCAGGCCGGTGCCGCCGCGCTCTTGGTGCGTCTGTATCTGAACGCTAAGGTGTATATTGGTGAGGACCATTTCGCCGACTGTGAGAAAGTGGCGCAGGACATCCTCGACGGAAAATACGGTACCTATAAGGTTGCTGACCGTTGGGATGCTGCTTTCGACTGGAACAATGAGACCTGCGACGAGGTCATCTTTGCCTTCCCGGGTGCTGCCGGCTATTCCCACTGGCACTATAAAGGCGACACCTACTGGTGGTCAGTGCCTTCCAAGGCCAGCGAGTGGCTTCACGACAAGAAGAACAAGGAGGGCGACCATAACCTCAAATATTCCTGTTCGCCGAGCTACCGCCCCGATGGTACGAAATACGACTATGAACTTGGTATGCCCGTCTCCCGCTTCAAGGATTATCCGTCGGATGTCCGCCTTAAGTTCTACAAGAATCTTGGGGACAGCAAGCGTGAGGGTATGTTTATCTACGGAAAGATTGCCTATACCGATGAGGATGACAACAAGACCAAGTATCTGAAAGACCATAACGGCAAGTACACCCTTGATCTCCGCGATGCCGTGGGTAAGTTTGGCGGTACCGACGGCGACAAGTGGCTGGCAACATCTGAAAGCCGCCTGGAAGATGGCGACGACAACTCCGGATGGCAGTTCGTGAAGTATCCACTCTATGCCGATGGCGACAAGGGCCAGCTCGAGGCCGACTATTGTGAGATCCGCTTGCCGGAGGTTATATACAGTCTTGCTGAGTGCAAACTGCGCGAGGGTAAGACCGAGGAGGCTGCCAAGCTCCTCAACACCGTTCGTAAGCGCAACTATCCTTCTTCCGACTGGAGCACGGCACTCTACGCTCCAGAAGGCTCAGCCAAGCTCGATATGAAGGAGATGCTCAACGAGTGGGGCCGCGAGTTCTTCGCTGAAGGCCGCCGCCGTATCGATCTCATACGATTCGGAAAGTTCCTGGATGCCTGGTGGGATAAGGAGGCTGATGCCGATGACCATACACTCATCTTCCCGTTCCATCCTGATATCTTAGGTGCAAACAAGCATCTGAAGCAGAACCCGGGTTATTAATATAGCTAACTTTATTTGAATTATATTTTTATGAAAAAGATATTGAGATACGGACTGTATGCCTTGATGGCGCTCTTTGCGCCATTGGCGTTCCAGTCGTGTAACGATGCAAAAGACATCGTACTCATCACGGAGGATCTTCCGCTAATAGTATCCCACCTATACATGGTGGGCGACGCTACGCCTACGGGTTGGAACATTGACAGTCCTACGGAGCTGACGAAGGACCCGTCCGACAAGTTCATATACACTTATCACGGCAAACTGAGTGTCGGGGAATTGAAGTTCCCGTTGTCAACGGGCGACTGGGGCGCTTCCTTCATCTATGCGCCCGCTTCGGGGACGGAGATCAACGAGCAGGGCGTGGCCAGCGACAAGATTGATGTCCGCAAAGGCGGCGATGACAACAAGTGGAAGGTTACGAAGGCCGGTATCTACACCATCACGCTGAACCTTAAGGACTATACCATCGCTGCTGTCTACGAGGGTGAGGAGCCTCCAACTCCTATAGCCACGGCTTGGCTCACGTTTATCGGCGATGCTACACCGTGGGGATGGGATGCCGGTGTCCTGGAGACGGCAGTCAAGGCTGGCAACGACTTGTTCACGAAGACATCCGACAACCCGTTGCAGTTCACTTACGAAGGTCATCTGAATGTGGGCGAGTTCAAGCTGGCTTACGACCAGACGAATATCTCCGGCTGGAGCAATTATATTCAGGCTCCGGAGGATGGCGTTACCGTCAGCCACGAGGGTGTGTCGAAGAAGGGCATGGCCATTGGCGGTGCTGACAACAAATGGAAGGTGACGGAAGCTGGTACCTATAAACTTGTGTTCGACCTCACGAACCTCACGGTGACCGTTGCTTCCTGCACGCCGGATCCTGTTGCGCCAGCCAAGGATCCCTGGGCTACGGAGACACTTTACATGCTTGGCTCAGCCGCCAACGGCTGGTCTATTGGTGAGGCTTATGCCTTCACGAAGCAGGCTGACCAGAAATTCGTTTATGAGGGCACTCTGAAGGAAGGAACGTTCAAACTGATGTCCACCAATGAGGGCGGCTTTGGTACGGACGACAAGGACTGGTTCTATGCACCTGCCAATGAAACCGTTGTCAACGAGAAGGGTGCGGCTGCAGACGGTGTGGTGTATGGCACGGGCAATGCTGCTGACAACCAGTGGAAAATAACGAAGGCTGGTAAATACAGGATTACGGTAGACATGAAAGCTCATACTATAAAGGCTGAGTACTTGGATAAATAACAATCATAAAGAACATCTATATTATGAAGAAATATTTTCTGGCAGGTTTAGTGTTTGCGGCGTTGCTGTCAAGTTGCAACAACAACGAGTGGGACGTTACCAGCGATCTCTCCGTTGATGCCACTGACCCCACGGTTGGTCTCACACCGCTGGCAGAGTCCGACGGCATGGATTATGCACCGCTCTACTGGAGTGTCTACGGATCATTGCGCCAGCAGGAGAAGGAAGGCTCGTTCCCAAACATCTTTACCATGGACGACTGGGAGAAAGCCAGCGATTACGTGGCGAAGAACCTGAAGCCCTACGGCTATGATATGCTCGTTACCGATGGCTTCGCGTCCATGAGTGGTGATGACGGTTACATGACTCGCTACAGTCATGTACGGAAAGACGAGAACTCACCGGAGGTGGAACTTAAGGATGTAGTGGCCATGCTGAAGGACAAAGGCCTGAAACTCGGTGTTTACGACAGTCCGTTCTGGCTTCACTATACAAACCCCGATGCCATCATCCCGGGAACGGATACCATCAAGGTGAGCAGCCTGCGCTATAATGCCGCTCTCGACAAGGATGTGCTCCATCCTAACAAGAATGAGAATTTCTGGTGGGTCGTTACCAGTCACCCGGGTGCCGAGCAGTACTTCGAGGGATTCTTCAAGCACTATGCTGACCTGGGCGTAAAGTTCATTCGCATGGACTTCCTCTCATGGTACGAGGATGGTATGAACTATAACGATCAGATTGACAAGGGCTATGGCCGTGAGCGTTATGTCAAGGGCATGCAGTGGATCAACAAGTATGCCAAGAAGTACGGCATCTATGTCTCCCTCGTCATGCCACACCTGAAGAACGACGCCATCATAGAGAAGTACTGTGGCAATATGTTCCGTATTGATGCCGATGCATTGGAAGGCTCGTGGTACCGTTTCTCTGAGAACAACCGCGGCACTCTGCGCGGTGGATGGCCAAACTCCGAGAATGCCTTCGACGGATTCATCAACTGGTCGAAAGTCTCCGGCCGCAAGAAGGTACGCCTCGACGGTGACTTCATCCGTATGGGTTCTTACGCCAATGACGACGAGAAGATGTCGGTAGTATCGCTCCCGCTCATGGCAGGTGGTCCTGTTGAAGTTACCGACTATCCTTCTGAATCTGACGTTAAGTTCTTCCAGAACACAGAGCTGCTGGCTTTGCAGAAGGACGGCTTCGTAGGCCAGCCTTTACAGCGCGACCTGTGGAACACTGATGGAGAGATATGGTATGGGCAGATGAAGGACGGTTCATGGGTCATAGGACTTTTCAACCGTGAGGATGAGACGGAGAACCGTTCGGTCTCTCTGTCCCAGATCGGAATCAGCGGCACTTGGAACGTCCGCGACCTCTGGAAGCATGCTGATGAAGGCACGGTGACGGACAAGATTGAGGCTGAGGTTCCGGCACATGGCTGCAAAATCGTGAAACTGACTAAATAATTATCATGATGAATATATCTTTAAAAAGAATCTTTTCGGTTCTGTTCTTTGCATGCCTTGGGCTGGCGGTGTCGGCCCAGAGCATCAGCTCACCCGACGGCAACATCACTGTGAAGTTTTCGCTCACGGGCAATGGTGTGCCGACCTATGAAATCAGTTATAAAGGAAAAGAGGTCATCAAGCCCAGTACGCTCGGCATAGAGCTTGCCGAAGAGCACTCACTGATGGATCAGTTCCGCATAAACAAAGTGTCGACCTCTACCTTCGACGAGACGTGGAAGCCCGTCTGGGGAGAAGAGAAAGCGATACGCAACCACTACAACGAGATGTTCGTGGAAATGGAAAAGCCGAGCAACGGCCGTTTCATGAACCTCCGTTTCCGTGTCTACAACGATGGAGTAGGCTTCCGCTACGAGTTCCCGCAGCAGAAATATCTCCCTTACTTTGTCGTTAAGGCCGAGCACACGCAGTTCGCCATGACCGGCGATCACACTGCCTGGTGGATTCCCGGCGACTACGACACGCAGGAGTACGACTATACGGAGTCGCGTCTCTCGCAGATCCGGTCGCTGCTCCCCAAGGCCGTGAGCGCCAATGCGTCCCAGACCGTCTTCTCACCGACGGGTGTTCAGACATCCCTGCAGATGAAGACTGACGACGGCATCTACATTAATATTCATGAGGCAGAGCTCGTCAACTATTCGTGCATGCACCTGAACCTCGACGACAAGAACCTCATCTTCACGTCACAGCTCACACCAGATGCTCAGGGCAATATGGCTCACATGCAGACTCCCTGCCACACGCCTTGGCGAACGGTGCAGATTGTTGACGATGCCCGCAAGATCTTAGCTTCACGTCTGATTCTCAACCTTAACGAGCCTTGCAAATACAAGGACACCTCCTGGATTCATCCGGTCAAATATATTGGCGTATGGTGGGAGATGATCGGTGGCGGCAAGCCTTGGGCTTACACGTTCGACCTGCCGTCGGTGCAGCTCGGGGTTACCGACTATTCCAAGGTAAAGCCCAATGGACTGCATCCCGCCAACAATGCCAATGTGAGAAAATACATCGACTTTGCTGCCAAGAACGGATTCAGCGAGGTGCTCGTCGAAGGCTGGGACGAAGGCTGGGAAGACTGGTATGGCCACAGCAAGGATTATGTCTTCGACTTCGTTACTCCTTATCCCGACTTCGATATCAAGGCGCTCAACGACTACGCCCACTCCAAAGGCGTTCGCCTGATGATGCACCATGAGACATCGGCTTCTATCCGCAACTATGAACGTCATCTGGAGGCTGCCTATAATCTGATGAACAAATATGGCTACGATGCTGTGAAGAGCGGCTATGTAGGCAATATCATTCCTCGTGGAGAGCATCACTACGGGCAGTGGCTCAACAACCATTATCTCTATTGTGTTACCGAGGCTGCCAAGCACCACATCATGGTCAATGCCCATGAGGCTACCCGTCCTACAGGCTTGTGCCGCACTTATCCGAACCTCATTGGCAACGAGAGTGCACGTGGCACCGAGTATGAGTCGTTTGCCGGCAACAAGGCTTTCCACACCACCGTGCTGCCCTTCACGCGCCTGCAAGGAGGACCGATGGACTATACGCCGGGCATACTTGAAGGCGACATGCACAAGGTAGACCCGAACAAGCACCATCACATCAACTCTACGCTCGCCCGTCAGCTGGCACTTTACGTTACGATGTACTCACCGTTGCAGATGGCTGCCGACATTCCCGACAACTATGAGAAGTACAGCGATGCCTTCCAGTTTATCAAGAATGTTGCTGTTGACTGGGATGAGAGCCGCTATCTTGAAGCAGAGGTCGGCCGATACATTACCATTGCCCGCAAGGCTAAGGGTACTGACAACTGGTTTGTAGGCTGTACCGTCGGTGAGACTCCCCATGAGTCGGTGCTGAAACTCGATTTCCTCGAACCCGGGAAGAAGTATGCTGCCACCATTTATGCCGACGGCAAGGATGCCAGCTACAAGGCCAATCAGCAGCACTATGTCATAACCCACCGTACGGTTACAAGCAAGACAGTGCTGAAGCTTCATGCAGGTGCAGGTGGCGGCTATGCCATCAGCCTTTTCGCTAAATAATCTGTGTTTATGGGTAGGGCGCATTGTCATTGATGCCGCCCTGCCATATATGCACAGCACTGAAATTTCATATTATAATAATATATGTCTAATCTTTAAATTTAAAACTATGAACAAAACATTTACTCATTTCGTTCTTTGCTGTCTTTTGATGGCATTAGGTTCCATTTCTGCCAAGGCTGCTGACCGTCTGCTCATCGTAGGCGATGCCGTGTGGGGTGGCTGGTCTATCGATAATAGTGTGGAGATGCTCAACACCACTGAGCAGCCCGTATGGAAGGCTACGGTGTACTTGAAAGCAAACAGCGATTTCAAGTTCCTCACCACAACGGGTTGGGGTAACCTCGAATATCGTGCCGGAGACAACACTGTAACCCTCGCAAGTGGTGAGCAGGGTAAGCTTGTCTCCTCTTCAGAAAACAGTAACGATAATAAGTTTCAAGTCTCCGAGGCTGCCAACTACGACATTGTCTGCGACCTGGACAAAGAGACGATCACCGTTACCAAAGCTGCTTATCAGGACTTTGAATTAAGATTCCCGGCGCTTTATCTCTTAGGTTCGGCTACACCCGGTGGCTGGTCCCTTCCCCAAGCAGCTATGCTGAAGCAGGATACCAGCAATCCGGTGGTCTATTCTGGTACTGTTTCATTGACTGCCGGCGAGTTTAAGTTCTGTGTCAATACGCAAACAGGTTTCGGCCAGACTTTCTTCCAGGTTGATCCTAATGATCCCGGCAAGATGGTCTTTGGCGGCGATGATAACAAATGGCAGGTGACGGAGGCTGGCGATTACGACATCTCTGCCAATGTTAAGGATATGACCATCTCCGTCAAGAAACATGACGCAACAGGCATCAGCAGGATTGCGACGGAGACCGGTGGTGCTCCTGAGTTTTTCTCCTTGTCGGGTGTGAAAGTGAGCAGTCCCGTCAGCGGAGTCTATGTGAAGCGGGTGAACGGCAAGTGCACAAAAGTCGTCGTCAAGTAATCACCATGTAATCAACAACAATCCGACATAACAATCCGACATAACAATGAATCTAAGACATAATATGTCGGTCACTCAGTCTGTCCGTCGCTGTCTGCTCGCCGTGCCTTTGACCCTTAGTTTTGGGCTTGCTTCGGCGCAAACCTATAGCTTCGGACAGACTTTGGCTTTGACCACCGACAAGTCATGCTATCAGCCTGGCAGCACTGTGACTTTCACCGCTTCGGGAACCATCCCTGCCTCAGGTACGGCGACCCTGCGCTACCGACACCATGGTGCGCTGATTAGTGAGCAGACATTTGCGCCCGACGCTAACAACCAGTGGACATGGACACCGCCCTCAGCCGATTATCAGGGTTATATGGTCGATGTCTACACCCACGATACTTCGGGCAAGGAACAGGAATTGGGAAGCATCGCCGTTGATGTATCGTCAGACTGGAAGCGTTACCCCCGTTATGGATTCGTAGGCAACTACGACGATAATGGCAATGCCGCACAGAAGACGGCGGCCATTCTTACGGAGATGGCCTATCTCAACCGCCTGCACATCAACGGTGTACAGTTCTATGACTGGCAGTGGAAGCATCATCAGCCTGTTAAGTTTACCGACGACGGTTCGCTCGATCCCTGGTACCAGGATATCAGCAACCGCTGGACAGGCGTTGCGCACATCAAGAAGTATATCGAGGTGCAGCATCAGTATGGCATGAAGTCGATGTTCTACAACCTCTGCTTCGGGGCTTGGAAAGATGCTGACAAAGACGGAG
>ONBC01000132.1 GCA_900315955.1 uncultured Prevotella sp. | reverse complement strand
CTGACCCGTACCGAGCCGCTCTACTATGCTGAGATGGCCAGTCTGCAGCTGCGCGTCAACAAGTTGGAGGATGCCGTGAAGACTTGTGACCTCGCGCTCACAATCAAAGGTGCCGACACCATGCCCGATCTCTTTATCATCAAAGGTGTCGCACTGTGTGAACAGAAGAAGAAAGCTGAAGGTCTCGAAACACTGAAGAAAGCACAGGAGCTCGGAGACAGCCGGGCAGAAGGGCTTATCAAGAAATACGAGAAGTAATCTGACGTTTTTCTCACACGGATAAGAGCTTAAAGATTGCTACGCTGTTCACTACAAGATGAGGATTACCGGATTTGCCGGTCTTTGCGATTTTGCGTGCAGATGAAAGAACGAAGGGTTATCTGTGCTCCCCTCCTTTCAAATGCACTGACGCTGTTGGCTTGGCAATCTCTACGGCTCGCCGTAAGAATAGATGCATGTCACGATCCTATAAAGGAAACACATTCATACCTTCATAATATCGTCACGAATCTTTTCGAGAAAAAACTTCGAAAATATTTTGTCAATATAGAAAAAAGCTATACCTTTGCACACGCAATCGCCGATATGTGCGGGATTAGCACATCGGTAGTGTACGGGCTTCCCAAGCCTGGGAGGCGGGTTCGATTCCCGTATCCCGCTCCAGACTTCAACATTACTAAAAAGAATTACAATCAGGCTCATCGCTGAGCCTGATTTTTTTTGTGTCGATGCGTCCTTACCTATTTTTATGCCTATATATCCTCACCAGTGCCTGAACAACTCGAAGCCGAACTTGCAGCCGATGGTTCGGTTGCCCTTGCCATTGCTCACGAAGAGTCCGGCAGAGAGCAGACGAGTGGTAAAGCCATAGCCTATCTCGAAGTAAGGATGGTTGCGATGAGCATCGAGCCAGGAGACATAGATACGCTCCATCTCCATGTAATGACCGACAAGGGGCAGCCAGCTGAACAAGAGCAGCGGCGACTCATAAGTGAAATTGCCACGGACGTAATAAGGTGAAGAGTCGTAGTTCTCGCTCCGCAGCAGTTCAAACTCACCACTCCAGTCGTCGTTCCAACCACCGGGAATATTGTTCTCACGGAAATTTTCATAGTTAAGGAAGAAGGTGTTACGGCCTTTATGACTGTAGAAACCATAGCCAAGCCTCATCTGCAACGACTGCAAGCGGTTAAGGTGATGGATATACTCGGCATTGAACTCATAGCGCTCATACCGCATGTTCGACTGGTTTACCCCCGTCAGCCCATGGTCGTAGTCGGCCGTGAAGATAGGTCCCGACCAGCCCCAAGGACGATACTGAAGCTCAAAGACAGGAGCAAAGGCACTGTACTGCGTCGGCATGTCTAAAAGCCGGAAGAAGTCCGGATGGATAGCTTTGTACTTCTGGTAAAGGACACCAGCCTGAAAGCCCCAACGACTGTTGATATCGAAGTTGAATACCAGACGTGAATCCATGTGGCTGAACTCGTTTATATTGGCGGGGTCGCCCACATACTTATCCCTGCCGCCCTTCAAGGCATTGAGGTTTATAGCCTCAGAAATGCGGTTGTTGCTGACATGGTTTCCGTTACCAAACTCAAACTTAACATACCGGTTCTTGCGCCGGCTCATATAATAATAGAGAGGCACACGGAAATAGAACTGATGGAGACCAAAAGAATAGCCTGAGCGGAATCGTGCCAACAGTTCTTTTTCTCCTCCGAACTGATAGCTTGCGTGGATGTCAATCTTATAAGTGAACCCACGACGCTGACTGTAACTCATGTACAAAGGATTGAGAAGCGGATTGATGCGCAGATAACCTTGGTTGTTCTGTCCGAAATTAGCTTTGATGCGGTTCAGCATATTATTGCCTACAGCATCCCAAAAGATCTTCTTCACCCAGTTTTCCTTCTTCTCTATAGTATCCGGCTGTTCATTGTCCTGCTTAGTCTTTGAACTGACGAGCTCTTCATACTGTTCCTTCTCATGTTCGTCGAGCGTGTCGGATCGCAACTGTGCCATAAGCAGCGGATCATTGAGCTCACTGGTTATCTCACGATGGAGCACGTTGCGCAAACCGAAATTAGATTTATAGTGTGCAGAGATTCTGTTACCCAAGAAGCGAAAATAGAAAAGAGCCTCACAGTTTTTCGGAAAAAGGGAGCTGGCTCCTCGTTCTCCCATCTCCATGCTTACCCACGAGTGTACCATGTCGTACTCACTGCGGAAGTTGCAACGGATCACCCGACCGGTGAGATAATCGACCAAAGCATTGCCACGGACGAGCTGCGTATTGGAACGGCGGCCGTAGAAACGGAGTTCGATGGTGTCACCCCGTACTTCTCCTATTTTATATTTATAGAACCTAAAGTTTTGGGGATGAAAGGGGGAGAGAATCGTGTTTCCGATGAGTGTCTCGCTGTAAATGGTTGGAGTCATGTAGCGGTTGAAGCTCGGCAATGTACGATGAGCCCCCGGAATGTTCGTTATGCGGTTGATGGACTTGACATCAAAATCGTTGTAATCGCGGAAAGTCAGTTTGGCGTAACTCTCCGTGAAGAATTGCCGTTTTGTGCCCCGTGCAATGAAATATGCGGAAGGCACCGTCATGAGAATGGGGTTACGCTTCTCTACACGTACCGTTGCACGGGCATAGGCATATATCTGCTTAGGGGCATTGACAGTGTCTCGCGTAGCGGCATAAGTATGAATCCGCCAGATCAATGAGCGTTTACTGCGGCTCACTGCTCCGGCTTGAAGCGACAGGAATGATAATAAAAGGATTATCAGACCTTCAGTCAGCTGATGTATGTTTCCATGCGATTTCAAATATGCTAACGATCGTATTGTTTGCAAAGACAGATCACTGCAACGACATACTTACTATCGATTATTCCAGCTCACTGAGCTCCAGCCATCTCATTTCTTTCTCATCCAGCTCGTCTTTAATTTCCGGCAGGCGTTTGCTCTTCTCCGTAAGGTCTTCAACAGAGAGCGTCCCACTGCAAAGGGCGGTCTCAATCTCTTTCTGCTCCGTCTCCAAAGCCTTGATATCCTTG
>ONBC01000053.1 GCA_900315955.1 uncultured Prevotella sp. | reverse complement strand
ATCTCCAACACCATTCCCAACGCCAACATCAAGCCAGAGAACGAAGAGAGCTGGGAAGGCGGCGTAGAAGGCAAGATGTTCGGAGGCCGGTTGGGCTTCGACTTCACGCTCTATACGACCAACACCACCAACCAGATTGTGGACGTTGCTGCCGACCAGATCACCGGCGCTACAGGCTACACCATCAATGCCGGCAAGATCAGCAGCAAGGGTATCGAGCTCTCGCTGAGCGGCACGCCTGTAAGAACGCGCAACTTCGAGTGGAACATCACAGCCAACGCCAGCCGCAACTGGAACAAGCTCGTAGCCTTGCAGGACGGCTGGGATCCGAAACAGCCTTACCAGCTGGACAACGGCACCACCATCGGCAACCGTATCTATGTCTATTCGTATGTCGGACACGAGATGTATCATCTCTATGGCCATGGCTACGTGCGCGCTCCGGAAGGATCTTATTACCTCGACGAGAACGGCAACAAAGTGGATTGCAGCGGACAGAAGATCATCAGCAGCAACGGCATGCCGCTCAACCCCAAGACCTCTCCACTGATCGACTTAGGTCGCGTCAACCCGACATGGACCGGTGGTCTCAACATGAACTTCCGCATCAAGAACGTCACCGTCTCCATGGACTTCTCAGCACAGGTCGGCGGACACGCATATTCCACCACCAACTTCCTGCTTTCTTATCAGGGACGCCTGAAGAACTCACTGAAAGGACGTTACGACGGCTTCGTGGTCGAGGGCGTGCAGCAGCATAAGGCTGCCGACGGCACCATCACTTATACGAAGAACAATACCGTCATGACATCGGCCTTGACCTATTACAACCAGTATGTATGGGTGCGCGACAACGCCGAAGAGAACACATTCTCTACCAACTTCATCAAGTTCAAGCAGCTGCGTGTCGACTACAGCCTGCCGAAGGCGCTCTGCAAGAAGACCCACTTCCTCGAGAGTGCCAGCCTCGGTGCCTATGCCACCAACCTCTTCTGCATCACGCCGTTCCCACAGTATGATCCGGAGACGGCCATGGTCAACGGAGCAGAGATCTATTCAGGCATTGAGACACTCGCCTATCCTATGACACGACAGTACGGAATCAATCTCAAGCTTTCATTCTAAGTACGAGAACAAGATATTTAGTCATGAAAACAAGATTAGTCATGAAAACAAGATTCATAAAAAATATTCTTCCGGTAGCCGCAGCAGCCTTCCTGCTTGCCGGATGCACAGACAACTTCGAATCGACCAATACCAATCCCAACAAGATTACGGTAAACAGCAACAAGCTCAGTGCCTCAGCGCTCTTTGAGCCTATCCTCTATGGAGGCACCAATTATCTGACTTATATAAGCTACTACTGGAACGATGAGCTCATCCAGCACACCGCCGGCACTGCTTATACCACGACCACGCAGCACCGTTACAGCATCGGTGACTCCAACTGGGCCTCGCTGTGGAACAACCTTGCACGCTACGGCAGCGATATTCACGAGATGAACCGTCTGGCCACCGCACAGGGTGACGAAGCGATCGAGGCCGTGGCAAGAACGCTCTACGTGCTCTATATGCAGAACATCACCGACATGTTCGGCGACATTCCTTATTCCGAGGCTTACCAGGCTTCAGAAGGTAACATGAAGCCGGTCTTCGACTCGCAGGAGAAGGTCTATGCGCAGATGTGCGCTTGCCTGGAGCATGCCAACAAGATATATGCCCAGAGCCCATACGTCAACTCAAGCTATCCGGCACTCGACGCGATGTACGGGTTCGACATGGCGAAGTGGAGAAAGTTCAACAACTCTCTTTACCTCCGGCTCTTAGGCCGCCTTACCAACCGCACGGCTACCATCGTGGACAGCACGGCCAACCTCAACGTGGCGCAGAAGATGCAGCAGATCATCGACAATCCTTCCACGTACCCGGTCTTTGAGAGCAACGACGACAACGCCACCGTCCACTACAGTGCCGTCGCTCCATACTACTCGGAGTTTGACCCACAGAAGTTCAGTGACCAGGATTTCCCCATCTATCGTCTGACCCAACAGATGATCAAGATGATGGTTGTCAAGGATCCCAACAACGAGACCATTGATGCCTATGTCGATCCCCGCTTGCCTATCATCGGCACGAAGCGAGAGAAATACACTTACTGGAAAGGTACGGTCGCCGGCGGACTGGCTGAGAACCAGAGCAATGACGACAAGGGTGCCTCTCTGCTGAACCTTCAGACACTGCGCCGCGACAACTCCGACGAGTTCCTCATGGGTTACGACGAGATGCTTTTCATCCTTGCTGAAGCAGCCCAGCGCGGCATGATCACCGGTGGCGAGGAGAAAGCCCGCCAGTACTACGAGGCAGCCGTCAAGGCCAATATCGAGAAATGGTCAGCGTTCGCCAAGTCGAGTGTCACAACAGGCTCCGTGCCGGCTGAGTATGATGTCACCGACGATCAGATCAACGAATTCCTTCAGTCGGAGCTCGCTTCCTGGGACAGCAACACCGATCATCTGAAGCTCATCATAGACCAGAAATATATCGCCACCTTCTGGGTAGGCATGGAGAGCTGGAACGACTATCGCCGCACGGGGTACCCAGAGCTCACGATCGGTGCCGGCACCGACCCCAACGACTATATCCTTCCTACCCGTATGGGCTATCCTAACACCACAGTAGCTACCAACGCCGAACACGTGGCCGAAGCGCTCAAACGAATGGGAGGCGAGAACAACATGAAGCTGCCCGTGTGGTGGAGCAAGCAGGCCGCACAAGGAAAGTAATCGCATTACCATATTTATTAAGACAGACAATCATGAAAATAAAGAATATTTTTCTCATGGGAATGGTGCTCACGGGACTGTTGACTTTCTCCTCCTGCAAGGACAACGACGACAACAACGGCGACCCTTATCTCACGTTCGACAATATCACGGGAACCATCAACGTAGCCCAGGCGGGCATCACCAAAGCCAAGCGCAAGAGCGTCACCGTGAGATCCAACAGTTATTGGAAAGTGGCATTGGCCAATCCGGCCGACTCGGCCTGGCTCCATTTCTTCATCGACGAAGGCCAGGACGATGGCATCATCCAGTATTGGGTAGATGCCAACAAGACCTTCGACCCGCGGGAGGGGAAGATCAATCTCTCCACAGAATCAGGTACCGTGCTCAACTCCCTCGACATCCAGCAGGCTGCTGCCGTGCCTGTCATCACGATAACGAACGGCGCCAACGGCTTCACAGCTACACCCGAAGGCGGTGAGCTGAAGATCGGTGTGACATCAAACATCACATGGACGGCAGCCCTTGAGCCATCGGTGACATGGGCACACATCACCGCTACCACCGCCGACTCCGTCTTCATCAAGCTCGACAAGAACGATGAAGATGAGCGCACCGTAAACCTCACACTCACGGGTACGGGAGCACAGAGCAACGTCACGGCCTCCGCACTCATCACACAGAAAGATGAGTCGCTGATCTTCTCCGACAACTTCGACTGGCTGCAGGAAGGTGAGAAGAAAGCCTACTATGAATACCCGGAAGTGAAGTTCGCCTCGTGGACCGAGGCTGAGAAGGCTGCCGGCTGGACGACATTCAATGGTGCTAACGTGTTCGGCGGATTGGGCTACTTCAAGCTCGGCAAGACCAACCAGTTCGGTGACTTCGAGTCGCCCGCACTCACGAAGCTCACCAAGCCTACCAACGTCACCGTCTCCTTCCAGGCTATCGGCTATGTGTCATCAGGCGGAGCGAAAGACAACTCCGTCATCAAGGTGGCCGTCATCGGCCCCGGTGAGGTCAGCGGCGACGAGACTGGCACCGTCGATGTAGACGGAGCGACCTATCGATGCGTACGCTTCGTAACCACGGTCTTCCCCAACTCTTCCAAGGTTGAGAATGGCGAAGACTATGATCCATGGGCACAGGAAGCCTCCCACTTCTCCTTCGACATCAAAGGCGCTACGGCCGAAACGAAGATCATGTTCGTCGGTGGCGATGTTTGGGGAGCGGCCAAAGGAAAGAACCGTGTGCTCCTCGACAACGTCATGGTCGTAAGAACCAAGAAATAACCGCACATTCTATATTACATTATCAATATCACATTATCAATATCATTCATAAAATGAAAAAAATGATTGCAATGGCAGCCCTTTGCCTGATGACAATGGCTGCCGCCGCACAGACCCGGATCGTAGCTCACCGAGGCTACTGGGACTGTGCAGGGAGCGCACAAAACTCCATCACATCGCTGAAGCTCGCTGACAAGATCGGATGCTATGGCTCCGAGTTTGACATTCATCTGACGAAAGACAACGTCATCGTCATTCATCATGACCAGAATGTAGGAAAGATTGACATTCAGACTTCCAACTTCAAGGCACTGAAGAAGGCAAAGCTGAAAAACGGAGAGAAGATTCCTACGCTGGAGGAATATCTTGATGCCGGCAAGGATCTGAACTGCAAGCTCGTGCTCGAGATCAAGAAACAGTATTCGCAGAGCCATGAGGACAGTCTCGTGCGCGAGACCGTCGATATGGTGAAAGCCAAAGGCCTCGAGAACCGCATGGTGTGGATCTCCTTCAGCGGAAAGGCATGCGAGCTGCTCCATCAGCTCCTGCCCAATGCCAACATCCAGTATCTCGCAGGCGACTGGGATCCGCAGACCATCAAGGCGAAAGGGCTCAGCGGCATCGACTATCAGAACACGGTGCTCGCCCTGCACCCCGAATGGATCAAGGAGTGCCACGACCTCGGCCTCGTGGTGAACGTCTGGACGGTCAATGACCTCAACGACATCGATGCGTTCATCAAGGCGGGTGTCGATTTCATCACGACCAACAAGCCCGTAGAGGCGCTGAAGCTCGCGAAATAACAAGAGGAGTGTCGGCGGGATGCCGACCCTCCTACAAGAACGTCCCGACAACTCGATGGAGCTGCCGGGACGTTTCTTTGTTTCCTGACGTGCCCTGATCATCAGACTTTTCACGCAGAGCCGCAGAGTTTATTGAGCCGCAGAGATGATACGTGTGAGAGGCTGAGATCGCTGAGAGGCCTTTGGCCTTTAGAGGAGAGAGCAGAGAGACCTTCGGTCTATGTGGAGAGGTTGTGGAGATATAGAGTATGCAGAGATATAGAGTATGAGGAGATATACCACAAGAATAGTGATGGGGCATTTCTGTGAACTCCTCTCAAGACCGAAGGTCTCTCTGCGTTCTCTAATTCTCAGCGGCAATAACTCCGCGGCTCAATAAACTCTGCGGCTTTGCGAGAGAAGAGAGAAAATAACTCATCTCTCTTCACTCTTTATTCCTCACTCCTCACTTTTCTCTTTTTGCGTCAGCCTGTTTTCAAGGTTTTTCTTGCTGTGATGCAAGCCTGAGGAACGAAGGCTGTTTCTTCTTCGGCTCCGGCTCGCCGAAGCTTGCTTCGGGGCAAGGCGGAGCCGAAGAAGAAACAAAGGGCGCAGCCCTTGCATCACAGCAAGAGTTTTATTTGATTTTGTTAGAATTGGAACAGGATAGAATATGAAGCTCCGCTCGTAACTCTCCTCTTACCTTTCGAACAGCATTCGCAGAATAGTTACAACAACCGTCTTCTCCATCTTCCTTCAGAGAGCACAACTCAGATGAAAACGGCTATGACCGAATATATGAATCGAGGAATGGGATCATCCTATAAAAATTAGCATTGGATTATGCATTATGCAATAAACGTCAAGATTTATTTTTTCCAACCCCCGCTGAGAATCGATTCTTTTCAAACAAGTGTGTGCTCGGGCGAAAAGAAGCGATTGTTGAGCCAAGTTGATAAGCAGTTTGTAATCAATATATTACATAATTAATCCTTTTGAAAGAGTTTTTCAACGCTTTCAAAGAGCCGACATGACTACAGTTAGGTCGCCTGCTTAACAGCGTTAGGTCGCCTGCCTAACAGCGTTAGGTCGCTTACTTAACAGCGTTAGGTGGGCGACCTAACCGTTAAAGGTTCATTCTCCGACTCTCTTTTTCGCGTTTTTCGGCCTGCGCACCCCGATTTTTCTTTCTCTTTCACGAATTTTCATTGTCCTGACTTTTTACTTTTTGTCAAGAAAAACGAGTGATTTATTCATCGTTGCATGGCAGGGGGCGGGGCAGGCAGGGTTAGGGGGCAGTCCCTGCACTGACACGTCCCTACTTCGTCACTTTTTTGTTAAGACCCAGTGCTGCTCTTGATTATCAGACTTTTCACGCAGAGCCGCAGAGTTTATTGAGCCGCAGAGATGATACATGTCAGAGGCAGAGGCCGCTGAGAGGCCTTCGGCCTTTAGAGGAGAACGCAGAGAGTCGTGCGTCGGTGGAGACAGCCTCGAAGATTCTGAATGCATCTTAGATGCGTAGCAAGACGGAGCCCTGTGGTTACGCGCTTCGCGCATTGTGCCTCCGAAGGCTGATTGTCAGTATGTTGAGCTCCATCAACAACCCCAGTCTGCGTGAGCTTCGCTCACTTAGACTGGGGTTATGAAGCATTCAGCCTCTTTGAGGCTGCCAGGTTGTGACAATAACTCCGTGGCTCAATTATCTCCGCGGCTCCGCGAGAAAATATATACGCCGCTGCGAGAATCGACTTGCATCATAGCAAGGGTTTCATGGGGTTGGGTCAGAATAGACTGCCGAACAGATTCGGGTGACGCATTGACGAATTCAGGATATCTGTCTTTTTCGATTGCAAAGGTCGCTAAAGCATGTTACGATGCTTTTGCAAGGATATGAAGATGATGTTTAATTATCGATGTCCGATTTATTTATGAATGTCTGTTTTATCGTTGCCTGTCGAGCATGAACTGAGCCGTCTGCTCCATGCTGAAGACGTAGCGGCGCAGGGACCGGAAGGCATTTGTGAAGCGCGTGTCACGCAGTTTCCATCCTGGCAACGCATCGTAGCAGAAGGTCTTATCCATGCGTGGATTATAGATGTAGCAATGGGTGGCATCGCGTGCCACGATCTGATTGTCAGCCGAATAGAATACCATGCCGCGCTTGTGTTTGAGCAGGTCTACGCCAAAGCCCTCGAAGGTGTAGTTGACCTTCATCAGTCCGAGCAAGGTAGGCATGACATCGACCTGCGTGCCCAGTCCCGTGTATTTCATCGGCTTGACACCTTTTCCGAAGATGATGAGGGGAATGTGGTTGTAGCTCACGGGTAGCTCGGCATCGCTCTGTCCCACCATTTTGCCGTGGTCGGCCTGGATCACGAAGATCGTGTTCTTGAACCACGGCTTCAGCCGCGGGCATGAGACGCAGCTCCTTGTTCTCAGGTCGCAGGTCGTCGAGCACCGAAGTGAGGAGGTTGAAAGCCGGGTTGATGCCGAGCTGGTTGAGGAAAGAGTCCTCGCAATAGTAAGCTTCGCTGACCTTGATCGGGTTGTAGCCCCGCCGGCCGCGGATGCCAAAGAGACAGAGCGTGAGGAGCGCGATCGTCAACAGGGAGCTGACGATGATGGAGCGCGGGCTGCGATCCACCGGCGCATCTGCCAACTTCTTGGCATAGAACTGTTCTGAACGAATGAGGAACACAATGAACAAGGCGGTGAGGATGAAGTAGAGGGCGATGTACAACCAGTAGCTCTTCTCTTCGAAGACCATCCCCGCTGTGGTAGCGGCATAGCCGAACCATCCGAAGATACTGGAGTTGATATTCTTGAAAAAGTAGGAGAAATAAGGCGTGTTGGCTGCCGAAGGCATGGAGGCGATGGCATAGAACACCGCAAACCAGATCGTCACACCTCGGCGCAACCACCGGTGGCTCCAGCCGAAGATGGCTGCGATGAGCACCATGGCAAGGGGCAATACGAGTATATAACAACCGATGACATTGTCGAACCATACGCCACGGAGAAATGCACCCCAGACACTCGTGCCGGGGTGCGTGATCAGACTATGTAAAGCGATAAACTCGATGAGCCGGTAGAGCGTGAGAAGGAGAAGAATCGCTGCGTGAATGGCGATGAGCCATAAAGTACTCTCAAAAAACGTTTCATGTTCTAAAAATATTCTGCAAAATTATATATAACTTACCATAAATACAAGATGACGGAAAAAAATATTAATTTTGCAGGGACAAAAATGAATAAGAAACCTTCTCAAATATTTTTTTGACTTTCAAGTATGGACAAGAAATATCGTTTTGTGTTCTGGTCGGTGGTGATCGTGGCTGCCATAACGCTCCTTCCGTTCCTTGGTAACACCGACTTCACGACCAAGGGTGAGCCCCGTGAGGCTGTCGTGGCGCTGTCGATGCTCTCGCAGCACAACTGGATCCTGCCTGTCAACAACGGCTTTGACATCCCTTACAAGCCCCCGTTCTTCCAGTGGTGCATCGCGGCGTTGTCGCTTCCTTTCGGACATATCAATGTGTTTCTCTCGCGCCTTCCTTCCGCGCTTGCGCTCATCATCATGTTGGGCGCGGGTGCCGTGTTCTTTGCCAAGCGCAAGGACCGCAACGTGAGCTTCTTAGCTTCCGTGATCATGCTCACGGCTTTTGAGGTGCACCGCGCAGCGACGAACTGCCGGGTGGACATGGTGCTGACGATGTTCTTGGTCTGTGGGCTCTATGCTTTTTATAAGTGGTGGGAGAGAGGCTGCCGCATGTTGCCATGGCTCGCCATCCTTTGTATGAGTGGCGCCACGCTGACCAAAGGTCCGGTGGGCATCGTGCTGCCGTGCTTTGTGATGTTCGTGTTTATCCTCTTCGTGGCGTGGCAGCAACGCCGGTTGGGGCTGTCCGTCGTCTGGCAGACGATCTACAAGCTGTTTCTCGCTGCTGTGCTTGCCTCAGTGCTGCCGGCTCTGTGGTATATCGCGGCTTATCAGCAAGGGGGTGACCAGTTCTTAGGACTCGTCCTGGACGAGAACGTCGGGCGGTTCTTGGGAAAGATGAAAGCCGTCACGCACGATAACCCCTGGCATTACAACCTCCTGATGCTTGTTGCCGGCTGGCTTCCCTGGACGTTGCCGATGCTCCTCTCGCTCTTTGTATTGCCGTGGAAACAACTCGCGGCACGCCTGCAGTCGAAAGAGAAGGGTGGTCTGTGGAGCCGTATCGTTGCCGGCATGCGGAAGGCGGATGCTATCCAGGTCTTTACGTGGCTGTCGTTTCTGCTCATCCTTTTCTTCTATTGCATCCCGAAGAGCAAGCGGGGCGTTTATCTCCTGCCGTGTTATCCGTTCATGGCGGTACTGTTGATCGAGTACACGTTCTGGTTTGTCAAGCGCAGCCTGTTGCCCATTCGTTTTTATATTGGTTTCCTCTCGTTGGTAGGTTTTGTGCTCACCGCCTTGCTGGTCATCTTGCGAACGGGGGCGGTGCCCGACAGCATCTTCCACGGCAAGCATGCGTGGGAGAACCTTCAGATGCTTCATGCCTTGTCGGATGGCGCCATGAGCTTCGGCGACATCATCCTGGTCATGATGCCGCTCCTGGCTGCTTGTATCGGACTGATGGTCCTGCTTCACCGTCGTGCCGGGTTTATCACGAGCCGTCCGGTGCTGGCTTCTACGGTGATGACGTTGCTGGTCTTTGTGGGGTTCGACGGGTTCTATAAGCCGATGGCGATGAACGCGCAGAGTCTGCGGCCGTTGGCGATGCAGGTGCAGCAGGTCGCCCAAGGAGCTCCCGTGTATGCTTTGACAGACATCAATAAACATGAGGTGGGCGAGGATGTGCTTCGCTTCTATGGTATCGATTTCTATTTAGGCGACCGAGTGCGGCAGTTTGACGTGGATAAACCAAAGAACGGCGTCGTCGTTGTTCCTGCCAGCAAAAAGCAGTTGCTCGACGCGCCGTTCTGTAACGCTTATACTTTTAAGGAGCTGATGCGTACGCAGCACCGTGTCTCCTGTTTCAAAGACACGGTCTACGTCTACCGTTTCACGCAAGTTTCTTCAGGTCCTCGTCCACAGTAGAGACGGTGCCGAGGCCGAAGTTGTCTTGCAGCACGCTCAGTACGCCGGGAGAGACGAAGGCGGGGAGCGTCGGACCGATATGGATGTTCTTCACGCCGAGACTCAGCAGGGCGAGGAGCACGATGACGGCTTTCTGCTCATACCATGCGATATTGAAGGAGATGGGGAGGTCGTTGATGTCGGCTGCTCCGAAGATCTCTTTCAGCTTCAACGCCACCACAGCCCACGAGTAGCTGTCGTTGCACTGACCGGCATCGAGCACACGGGGGATGCCGTTGATGTCGCCGAGGTTCAGTTTGTTGTACTTGTATTTAGCGCAGCCGGAGGTAAGAATGACGACATCCTTCGGCAGTGCCTGGGCAAAGTCGGTGTAATAGTTGCGGCTCTTCATACGGCCGTCGCACCCACTCATGACAACAAACTTACGGATGGCACCACCCTTCACGGCCTCCACAATCTTGTCGGCGAGGGCGAACACTTGGTTGTGAGCGAATCCGCCGATGATCTCTCCGTGCTCTATCTCCTCGGGAGCCTCACAGTGGCGAGCCAGCTCGATGACCTCGGAGAAATCTTTGTGGCCGTCTGCCTTCGTGGGGATATATTTCCATCCGGGGAAACCCGTGGAGTTGGATGTGAATACCCGGTCCCGGTAGTTGGCTGTCGGTGAAGGAGGTACGATGCAGTTGGTCGTAAACACGATCGGACCATTGAAGTGGGAGAACTCTTCTTTCTGTTTCCACCACGCGTTACCGTAGTTGCCCACGAGGTGTTTATATTTCTTCAGGGCTGGATAATAGTGCGCAGGCAGCATCTCACCGTGTGTATAGATGTCGATGCCGGTACCCTCCGTCTGCTCGAGGAGGTCAGCGAGGTCGTGCAGGTCGTGTCCACTGATGAGGATGCCAGGACGCTTGCCTACCCCGATGTTCACTTTTGTCAGTTCCGGATGGCCGTAAGCTGTCGTGTTGGCCTGGTCGAGGAGCGCCATGACGTCGACGCCGTATTTTCCGGTCTCAAGCAGGAGCGGCAGCAGGTCGTCGGCTGATGCGTCGGTGCTGGTGATGCCTGCGAGTGCCTTTGCCATGAAGCGGATGATGTGTTCGTCGCGGAATCCGAGGCGGGCAGCATGCTCATAGTAGGCAGCCATACCTTTGAGTCCGAGCACGATGGTCTCTTTGAGGGAGCGGATATCCTCGTTGCTCTCACGGAGCACGGATTCCTTCTCACCCTCGGTCTTGTAGTCAGCTTTCTCACCGCCCCATGCTACCTCGTGGTATGCAGGGAGCGTGATGCCTCGCTGAGCAGCCTCTGCGAGCAACAACTTCTTGATAGCGATGCCGTTGTCGACTTTGGCGAGCAGTGCATTGTCGTCGAAGTTGGCATTGGTGATCGTAGCAAAGAGCGCATCAATGAGGAAGTCGTCGACCTTGACATCGTCGTTGGCACCATCTTCTAAAAGAGAGTGGTAGATCGTGCCAACGCCACGCACTACGCTCAACAACAGATCCATCCAACGGTTGGTCTCGGGGAGCTTGCCACAGACACCACGCACGGTACAGCCTGTACCCTTGGCTGTCTCCTGACACTGAAAGCAAAACATGTTAGCCATAATAATATTCTTCTTATTGATTATTGTTTTTGTAATACGGCTGCAAAGGTACGGGTATAAAAAATGAGCGTTGGTAACGTTTGTTACCTCCGACTATTAATGTGAGTTAAAGATTGCGCAGCCATTTTAGAAACGTTGAGGGCACGGAGACACCTCCCTGATTATGTTTTATGCTGTCTGTAGCGGGTGAAATCTTTACCGGACTTCCAAGCATCATTCTGAGAAATTGTTGCTAACTTTGCAACAAAGAAAATTACAGGAAGAGCCTGCAGACGCTCTGCAGGCATGGTTGATACGTAATGGACAGTTTGTCGTTTTATTATATTCTTTCCCGTTGGTATGCGCTTCATGCGCGTGACCTGCCTTGGCGGCATACGCTTGACCCTTACCGTATCTGGTTGAGTGAGATCATCCTTCAGCAGACGCGGATCAGTCAGGGTATGGACTATTGGCAACGGTTTGTGACACGCTGGCCGACGGTGGAAACCCTGGCGGAAGCCTCGGAAGATGAGGTGCTGAAAGCGTGGCAAGGCTTAGGCTACTATTCGCGGGCACGGAACCTTCATTTTGCAGCGAAGCAGATTACGGCTTTAGGACATTTCCCCGATACCCTTCGTGAGATCCGAAGACTTAAAGGGGTGGGCGACTATACGGCGGCAGCCATCGCTTCTTTCGCCTTTGGCATCCGGGCGGCGGCGGTAGACGGCAACTTCTATCGCGTGCTCGCCCGTATCTACGGCATTGATACCCCCATCGACACGACGTTGGGGAAGAAGACCTTTGCGGCGCTTGCCGACAGTCTTATCAGAAACGTGCCGGATAAGGTGCCTTCTTCCTTGGGAGGGACCATGAGCGGAGCGAGTCTTTTCAATCAGGCGATGATGGACTTCGGTGCCACACAATGCACACCGCAGTCGCCGCATTGTCAGGACTGTCCTTTTGCTGAGGAGTGTGTGGCGTATAGGGAGGACTTAATAACAGCGCTTCCTGTGAAGAAAGGAAAGACGAAGGTGGCCACACGTCACCTTATTTATATATACATCCGTTGTCACGGTTATACGGCTATCCGGCGGCGTGGTGCCGGGGATATCTGGCAGGGACTGTGGGAACCGCCCGTCTTCGAAGACGAGCCGTTGCCAGCATGGGAAGGCAGGCTTACGTTGCTTGCCTCCGGTGTGAAGCATGTCCTGACCCATCGCATCCTCTTGGCCGACTTTTATTGTCTGGATACGGATGAGCGGCCAGCGCTCTCCGATGATTATTTGTGGATAGCGGAGGGAGAACTTAAGCATTATGCCGTGTCAAGGCTTGTGGAGCGATTGCTTCAAACCCTCTCTTGAACAAAATACCGTGGGCGGTGCTTCACTTCAATGTAGATCTTTCCGATATACGTGCCGGTTACACCGAGCGCCGTGGTGATGATGCCTCCGATGAACCAGAGAGAGACGAGCAGTGAAGCCCAGCCTTGGGTTGTCTCTCCTTCTGCATAGCGTACGATGGCAAAGACAATCATCACGAAGGAGATGAACGTCATGGCAAGGCCTATGAAGGTGATGAACTTCAAAGGTGCTGTGGAGAACGAAGTGATGCCATCGACACTGAATGCCAGCATCTTCTTCAGCGGATATTTCGATTCGCCTGCGGTGCGGGCTCGGCGGTCGTAATAAACATATCCTTCGCGGAAGCCTAACTGGCGTACAATGCCGCGTAGGAAAAGGTTGCGTTCGGGATACTGCAGGAGCGCTTCTACGGCACGGTGCGTCATCATACGGAAGTCGGCATGATTGTATACAATCTCCGAATCCATGCTCTTCATGAGCTTATAGAAGGTCTGTGCCGTGAAACGCTTGAACCAGGTGTCTGTCGTGCGTTTCTTCCTTACACCGTATACGATATCCATCCCTTCGTTGACCTGTCGCGCCATGTCGATGATCGCTGTCTCATCATCTTGCAGGTCTGCGTCGATGGATACCACGGCGTCGCTTGTCGCCACACTCTCCTGCATGCCCGCCCAGAGAGCATTCTGATGGCCTTCGTTGTGGGAAAGTTTGATACCGCCAATATAAGTGTGCGCCTTGGCTGCTTCCGTGATGAGCTCCCACGTGCGGTCCTTACTGCCATCGTCGACAAGCAGCAGACGCGCCTCGGTAGCCGCTTCTTTCTTTAGCCGCTCAACAAGAACAGCCAGTTTGTCAAGTGTCCAAGGCAACACTTCCTCTTCGTTATAGCAAGGGATGATAATCGTCAGTTTCATGTAGTCTTAATTTACAACGAGATAGCCTAAAGCGCCGGTAGTGGAACAGCGGTAGCGCGTCATGCCCTTACCGGAATTGTTTGTGCAGTTGCCCCCCGTGTTCATGTTGTATTGCCGCTTGCAGTGGGTACAAGTCGCCATACCTGCCGCGTTCATCGTAAGGGGGTAGCTCTTCATCGGGATGTCATTGTAGTCGAAGCAGTTGGGACATTGCACATCGTAAGCATAGAAGGAGTAACCTCCCGACACATCGGTAGAGAGGTTACCATAGCCCACGATGATACCGTTGTTCATGCCTATGCGGGTAGCGAATCCTTGCTGTTGCTCGATTGCCGTCATGGCACTCGTGCTGCTGAGCCCTTGGTTGGATGAGAAGGCAAAGGCTTTCTTCGATGCGTCGTATCTGATGAGACAGAACACGCCGGGAGAGGCGGGATTCATAGCCGAGGCGAGCGTGGCATCCTGGTGGGTGGCGTTGTTGATGTAGATGCCAAGATGCATGCTGCTGTAGGTGTCGTCGTCCGACGTGCACGAAGCAAGGAGCCCAAAGGCAGTGAGAAGACTAACGGCCCAATAACTTCTTTTCTGCATCCGTCACTCTTTCAAAGTTAAACTCCTTGAGCGTCTTATCCATCAAGGCCTCGATCTTGTCGTTGCACAGGTTGCCGATGGATCCCTCGTGCGTGTGGTGGATATTCTTATTGGCCTTGAACGCTCCCGCCTCAATCTCCAGTCCCACTTTCTTGTAAGCATCGCGGAACGGCATGCCGGCGGCGGCGAGGCGGTTAACCTCCTCTACGGAGAACATCGGGTCGTACATCGGATTGTCGAGGATATGCTCGTTGACTTCCATCTTGTTGATGATATAAGCCGCCATGCGCAGACAGTCGTTGAGCTCGTCGAAAGCCGGGAGGAACACCTCCTTGATGATCTGCAGGTCGCGGAAGTAGCCCACGGGCAGATTGTTCATGATCATCATGATCTGCTGTGGCAGGCTCTGTATCTTGTTGCTCTTGGCGCGGATCAGTTCGAACACATCCGGGTTCTTCTTGTGTGGCATGATGCTTGATCCCGTGGTGCACTCCTTAGGCAGTTTGACAAAGCCGAAGTTCTGACAGTTGAACAGGCAGGCGTCGAAGGCCATCTTGGCGAGCGTCCCTGCTACCGTCGCCATGGCGAAGGCTACGTTGCGTTCCATCTTGCCACGTCCCATCTGTGCATAGACCACGTTGTAGTCCATGCTGTCGAAGCCGAGGAGGTCGGTCGTCATCTGCCGGTTGAGCGGGAAACTGCTGCCGTAGCCTGCTGCGGAGCCGAGCGGGTTACGGTTGGTCATACGCCATGCCGCCTGGAGATAGAGCATGTCGTCGGCAAGGCTCTCGGCGTAGGCCCCGAACCAGAGGCCGAAGCTCGATGGCATGGCAATCTGCAGATGGGTGTAGCCCGGCATGAGCACGTCCTTATACTGGTTGCTTTTCTGGATAAGCTCCTCGAAGAGAACCTTGACGTTGTCAACGACCTCCATGAGGGCATGGCGCGTGAAGAGCTTCAGATCGACGAGCACCTGGTCGTTGCGTGAACGTCCGGAGTGGATCTTCTTGCCAATGTCGCCGAGCTTGCGCGTAAGGAGCAGCTCCACCTGTGAGTGGACATCTTCCACGTCTTTTTCTATCACGAACTTACCATCCTCGCAGAGCTGGTAGATGTTCTTCAGCTCAGCGAGGAGCTGCGTCAGCTCGTCTCGTGTCAGCAGACCGATGCTCTCAAGCATCGTGATATGTGCCATGGATCCGAGCACGTCATATTTGGCGAGGTAGAGGTCCATCTCGCGGTCGCGGCCAACGGTGAACCGTTCTATCTCTTTGTTGACTTCAAAGTTCTTTTCCCAGAGTTTATTCGACATGTGTTTAGCTTTATTGATATTTGATCATCTGCAGGGCATCGGCAATCTTCTCGATGCCTTGCTGCAACGGTTTCTTTACCATGGAAGCCATGAAAGGATTGATGTCGGCCTTGATGGTGAGCTTCATCTTGCTCGTCGTCTCCGTGACGGGAAGGATCTGTATCCAGAAGTTGAAAGGCAACGGACTCTCCGCGGTCTCAAACTTGATCTCCTTCGGGGGCTCACGGTTGACGATGACGAGCTTCACGGCCCCCATCTGTGTCTTGACGGAGATACTGTCATGGTCGAACTCGAGGTTCTCTATCTTGTCTTGTGGGATACGGTCTTTCACCTTGTCGATGTTGCCAAGGTCGCTAAGCAGACTGTATACCGCCTGCTGCGGGTAATCGATCTGTCGGATGCTGCTTTCGATAGTTGTCATTTCTGTTTGCTTTGGTGTTCAGAAGTCATTGACGGCTTATTTCTTCCAGTTAGCGGGATCTTTTCTCCACTCTTTCAGCACCTCGATATCATTCTTGGAGATGTAGCCGGTCTCTGCGGCTATCTCGATGGTGTGCTCATAGTCGCCTAATGTGACGAGTTTGAGGTTGGCCTCCTTGAAAGCCTGCTCAGCCACGGGGAAGCCATAGGTGTAGCTTGTCACCATGCCTACCACGTCGAAGCCGGCCTTGCGCAGGGCATCGACGGCCTTGAGGGAAGACGAGCCGGTAGAGATGAGATCCTCGATGACGACGACCTTCGAGCCTTCGGGCAGGCGGCCTTCAATCTGGTTCTTCGTGCCATGGTCTTTCGGTTTAGGCCGGACGTAAGCATAAGGCAACTGCAAGAGGTCTGCCACAGCCATTCCCATAGCGATGGCGCCAGTGGCAACGCCCGCCACGGCGGTAGCCTCGGGGAAGTTGGAGATGACAGCGTGTGTGAGCTCTGTCTTGACAAAGGCGCGTACCGCGGGATAGCTCAGCACGAGGCGGTTGTCGGTATAGATAGGGGAGTTCCAGCCCGATGCCCACTGGAAAGGCTCGTTGGGCTGCAGTTTGATGGCCTTGATGCCGAGAAGCTTCTCTGCAAAAGCATGTTTCAAGTCGTTCATGATAATAACGTTATTATATTTATTCTGTTGGCAAAGATAATGGAAAAGTGGGAGAAAACAAAGAAAGCGCCGGCTTATTCTGATAAATTTATGTCATACTCCTCCTCTTCTGTATGATTGCCGTATATTCTTTCACCGGCAAAGCCGATAGCAGCCACACTGATGCGGCAGCCTTCGACTTCCCCGAGCTGTTTGGCCAAGGCGCATATCGTGGCGCCTGTGGTCACCACATCGTCGATGATAAGCACATGCTTGCCCTTCAGCTTGTCGCCTTTCACAAGCCGGAAGGCATGTTCTACATTCTCGGCGCGGCTCACCCGGTCTTTCTGCGTCTGACTGCCGTTGAACGTGGTCCGTCTGACGGCATCGTCTATGATGGGCAGTCCGGTGACATCTTTGATTCCCAAGGCGATCATCATGCTCTGATTGAATCCCCGTTCCCGTTCCCTTGTCTTAGCGAGCGGCACGGGGAGCAGCGCATCGACATCGTTGAGGAAGCCGGCCTCTCTCATGGCGCTCCCCATGAGGATGCCGACCTCTGTACCCGTGTCGGGCTTGTTGAAATACTTTATCTGGTAGACGACATGTGCCGACTGAGCGTGCGGCTCGTGGTACATCAGTGCATAAGCTTTCTCGAAATGCCGGATCTTTCCCCAGAACGCCTGCGCCATCTCGTTGTCATAAGGACGACTGAGGAAGTCGGTCAAAGGCAACTGCAGCATGCAAGCCGTGCAGAACACCTCTTCATCGACAGACAGGCGCCTGCCGCACGCACAACAGGTACGGGGCGTGAGGAGGTCAAGAAAAGAATGGAGGAGTTTCAGAGCCATGGCATCCTTTTGATAGGTATCAGAGGCACTGTTTGATTTCTTCCATGCCAAAGCCACGTCCGAGGGCAAACTTGATGAGTTTCATCTGACGCTCATACTCGCTTTCTGCCTTTATCGTGGGGAGCTTGGCTTGGAGGATGGGCTTGAGTATCTCGATGAATCTCTCTGGAGGAATGGCATCAAGAATCGGCGTGGAGACATCTTCTGGGATGCGTTTCATCCATAGGGCCTGTTCAATCTTCCGTCTGCCCCAATGGTTATATTCGATCTTGTCGTTGACGAACGCCTTACAATAACGGGCATTGTCGATGTACTGGTGGCTGACGAGATAGTTGATGTTTTCCCGGATCGCCTCCTGGTCGAGTCCCCACCGTCGCATCTTGTCTTCCATGTCCCCGGTGCAGTATTCGGCTTTGGCGCAGAGGGCGGCGAGTTTCGAGAGTGCCTTCTCGCGTGTGATGGGTTGTCGGTTAAACATAGGGCTGTTATTTTTTACAGGTGATGATCCGCTGTTTGCCAAACTGGTCGTTGATGACCCGGATGTCTTCAAACGCTTGCTTCGTGAGCATGCGTTGCAGCGGCTCGACATAGAGCGGGTTAATCTCTAAATAGAGGCGGCCGTTGGCACGGAGCGTCCTCGCGGCATAGGTGGCGATGGCACGGTAGAACCGCAACGGGTCGTCGTCGGGAACGAACAGGGCGAGCCCCGGCTCATAGTCGAGCACGTTGGTCTCCATGTCCGACTTCTCTTTCTCTGCGATATAGGGTGGATTGGAGACGGTGAGATCCCACTGTCGCGAAGCGCGCCCGTTGCCATCGCTGCTTTCGTGAGCTGCCTTGAGGATGTCGCGACGGAGGAAATTGATGTCTGCGTGCAGGCGGGCGGCATTGGCTGCCGCGATCTTGAGGGCTGCCTCGGAAATGTCTATCGCTGTCACATCCGCCTGTGGGAGATCCAGCGCTAAGGTTATGGCGATGCAGCCGCTGCCCGTGCCGATGTCGAGAACGGATGGTGCCGGACGTCGGGCGTTGGCGGGTAGCTGTTTGCTTGCCTCGTCGATGATGATATGGCAGAGCTCCTCGGTCTCGGGGCGTGGAATGAGCACGGCGGGAGAGACACGGAAGTTTCGATTGCAGAACCGCGCTTTGCCAAGGATATACTGTACCGGCTCGCCTTTCCTCAGCCGTGCGACGATGGCATCGAGGCGTTGCTGCTCCTTGAGCGGCAAGGCCTCGACAGATCCCATGACGAGGTCGGTGAGCGTGAAGCCATACAAGTCTTCTAACACAAGACGGATGACGGCTTGTGCTTCCGTGGCAGCATAAACAGGCAGCAACCGGTGCCAGAGCGCGGAATAGTTGAAAATATTGGTTTCCATCACGGCAAAGATAAACAATTATCACGAAATTTCCTAACTTTGCAGTAGGAAATCTTTCAGCCGAAGCTATTCATTTTTTATCCATTAATGATCAAGAGCATGATGACACAACAACAGATAGATGAGAAGATGATGCGGCGGTGCTTACAGCTCGCTGCCAACGGTTTGCTTACGACGAAGCCGAACCCGATGGTCGGCGCTGTGATCGTTGCAGCCGACGGACGGATTATCGGTGAGGGCTTCACCTCTCCGGTAGGCGGTCCTCATGCAGAGGTCAATGCCTTTGCGTCCGTGAAGAAGAGCGACGAGGCGTTGCTGCCCGGAGCCACGGTCTACGTCTCGTTAGAGCCGTGCAGTCACTGGGGCCATACGCCACCTTGCTGTGATCTTATCATCAGTAAGAAGGTGCGTCGTTGTGTCTGTGGATGTGTGGATCCCTTTGCCAAGGTGCAGGGGCGCGGCATCGAGCGTATGCGGGCGGCAGGCATTGAGGTGACGGTGGGCGTGTTAGAGGCGGAGTGCCGGGCGATGAACGAGTGGTTCATGACCTTCAATGAGCATCACCGGCCGTATATCCTCTTAAAATGGGCACAGACCACAGACGGGTTTATCAGTGGGCGAGGGGGTGCTCCGATACAGATCTCCACACCTTTCACGAAGATGCTTGCCCATAAGTTGCGGGCAGAGAACGATGCCATCCTCGTGGGACGGCATACGATGGAGACCGACCATCCCCTGCTGAATGTGCGGGAGTGGTCGGGGAAGGATCCGGAACGGATCATTCTGTCGTCGTCGCTCTGCTCACAGTCTTCAGCAGAAGTTGTTCCCGATGGCTTCACCTGTTTCCCTTCCATAGACGCTGTCCTTGCCCATCTCTACCAGGAGCAGAAGCAGAGCTTGATCGTGGAAGGAGGTGCGCAGACCTTGTCGGCTTTTCTTGCGCGTGACTTATGGGACGCGATCAGGGTGGAGACGGCTCCGAAGCTTGCCGGCGTGGGTGTCCGTGCTCCACGACTGCCTCGTGGCGTGCGTATGGAGAGCTGCGAGGCGTATGACGGGAACGTCATCGTGTGGTACAAACGGGGATAGGTTTTTCATCCCGTTGAGGGATATTATCACCCATTCAGGGTTAGAGCGGTATACAAAAAAGCCGTTAAGGATACGATCCTTAACGGCTTTATTATGTTGTGTGTGACTATTCTTAGTCTGCGGACAGTGAGAAACGCTTGAAGGCAACAACCTTCAGACCCTTCTGCTGCTTGTCGAGCCACTGAGCGACGCTCTCCTTGGCACCCTCGTCACCGAACTGGAACTCCTGGTCTACGAGACAGTTCTCTTTGAAGAACTTAGCCATACGGCCCTTGGCGATGTTCTGGATCATCTGCTCCTTGAGGTTAGCGGCAGCGGTCTCAGCCACCTCCTTGCGGATCTGCTGAGCCTTGTCGGCATCCTCCTGAGAGAGCCAGCCCTTGGCAACGTTGCTGGCGATGTGGTCATCGCTGTCAACGAGGTTGGGGTTGATGCCAGCCTTCTTCAGTGCGCCGTTGATCTGACGCTCTACCTGCTCCTCCTTGGTCTTCTCGATAGCGATGCGGAGCTCCTCGTCCTTGACAGACTGGGGGACGCTGGCCTCGTCAAGGGCCACAGGCTTCATGGCAGCCACCTGCATAGCTACTTTGTAGCCAGCCTCGTCGTTAGCGTCGGAGAGCTGAACCATTGTAGCGAGCGTGTGCTTGCGCATGTGGTCGTATACGGAGATGTTGGCACCCTCGAGCACGTTGTAGCCGTCGAGCTCCATCTTCTCACCTACGACACCCGAGCGGCGTGTGACAGCCTCTGCCACGGTGATGCCGTCCTTGGTCTTCAGCTCTTTCACCTCATCGAGCGTGTGAGCCTTGGCAGCGATAGCCAGGTCCAGAATCTCCTGCGTGAGCGCGATATAGTCGGCACCATTGGCAACGAAGTCGGTCTCGCACTTCAGAGCGATCATAGCCGCGAAGCCATTGTCGTTCTTCACGAGCACGCAACCATTGGATGTGGCACGGTCGGAACGCTTGGCAGCGATAGCCAGACCACGCTCGCGTACGAGCTCCACAGCCTTGTCGATATCACCATTAGCTTCGGCGAGGGCTTTTTTGCAGTCCTTCATACCGGCGCCGGTCATAGCGCGCAGCTTCTTGATGTCTTCAATTGTAACAGCCATAATGTTGTTTTTCCTTTCTTATTTGTTGTTGTATAGGGGTTGTCTTACTCAGCAGCGGGAGCAGCCTCTTCTTCAGCCTTAGGAGCCTCTGTAGCGGGAGCTTCCTCAGCCTTGGGAGCGTCCTCACGGCGGGCACGGCGGCTGTGGCGACGGCCCTCAGCGGCCTCGTCCTGCTGCTCAGCAGCTGCCTTGTCGTCAGCCTTCTCAGCTTTGTGCTCCTCCAGACCCTCAGCGATAGCGGCGCAGCAAGCGTCGAGGATCACCTCGATAGAGTCTTTGGCATCATCGTTGGCAGGGATGACATAGTCGACGTTGCGGGGATCAGAGTTGGTATCGACGATACCGAACACGGGGATGCCCAGACGGTTGGCCTCTTTCACGGCGATGTGCTCCTTCATCACGTCCACGACGAAGAGGGCAGACGGCAGGCGGTTGAGGTCGGCGATAGAACCGAGGTTCTTCTCCAGCTTGGCGCGCTGACGGTTGATCTGCAGCAGCTCACGCTTGGAGAGGTTGGAGAACGTGCCGTCGTTCATCATCTTGTCGATGTTGGCCATCTTCTTCACAGCCTTGCGGATGGTGGGGAAGTTGGTGAGCATGCCACCGGGCCAACGCTCGATGACGTACGGCATGTTGACGCTGGCAGCCTTCTCGGCCACGATGTCCTTAGCCTGCTTCTTTGTAGCGACGAAGAGGATCTTGCGGCCGCTCTTGGCGATAGCCTTCAGTGCGTCGGCAGCCTCGTCGATCTTGGCTACTGTCTTGTTGAGGTCGATGATATGAATACCGTTGCGCTCCATGAAGATGTAAGGAGCCATTGCGGGATTCCACTTGCGCTTCAGATGGCCAAAGTGGCAACCTGCCTGAAGCAGCTGGTCAAATGTTGTTCTTGACATTTTGTTTTCTTGAGATTAAATTGTTTACTTTCCTTTTGAATTCTTGTTGGAACCAGCAGGCAGGTAGCCTTTGGGATCCTGCCTGTTTGGATGCTAAACGCGTGATTAACGCTTACTGAACTGGAAGCGACGGCGAGCCTTGGGCTGTCCTGGCTTCTTACGCTCAACAGCACGGCTGTCACGTGTGAGGAAGCCGTTGTCCTTGAGGTTCTTCTTGTCTTCAGCGTTGATCTTCACCAAAGCGCGGGCGATGGCGAGGCGGAGCGCCTGGCTCTGACCCGTGTAGCCACCCCCGTCGAGGTTGGCCTTGATGTCGTACTTCTCAGCAACATCGAGCAGCTGCAACGGCTGCTTGACGACATAGCGAAGGATAGCTGATGGGAAATACTTTTCGATATCTTCTTTATTGATTGTGATCTTACCGGTACCCTCTGTGAGGTAAACGCGGGCGACGGCGCTCTTGCGGCGGCCGATTGCGTTGATAACTTCCATCTCTATTGATTATTTATACTGGTTAATGTCGATGTTCTTTGGCTTCTGAGCCTCTTTG
>ONBC01000097.1 GCA_900315955.1 uncultured Prevotella sp. | reverse complement strand
TGTTATCTGACAAATCTTAGACATTGCTATTCTTTGTTTTTGATGCGATTTTAACTACTTATTCCAAACAGAGTGCAAAATTACAAAATATCTCGTGAATGGCAAAGCAAAGCGGGCTAAAATATTAATATTTAAGCTTTTTTACTGATTATGCTTCTCGTTGATGTAGTCGATCAGCAGGTGCAGCGCTTTGTTTGTGGCAATGGCGAGGTTGATGTCCCTTCCGAAATCTTCCGTGAGTTGGAAGGTGCGCACGTCGTCTTTTGAGCCATATCCGAGCCATATCGTGCCCACGGGAATCTCCGGAGTGCCACCGGTAGGGCCGGCGACACCGGTGGCAGAGATCGCGTAGTCGACGCCCAGCGTATGGCAGGCTCCGATGACCATCTCTTTCGCCACTTCCTCACAGACGGCCGTCTGCGCTTCCAAGACCTCGTGCGACACCCCGAGGAGCTTCTCCTTGATCTCATTGGTATAGCTTACGATGCCGCCTTTGAAGTACTGTGAGGCACCGGGAACAGCGATGATAGCTTCCGCGATGCGTCCGCCGGTGCAGCTCTCGGCCGTGCCCAGCGTCTCATTGTTATTATAGAGAGCCTCCTGAATCTGATGGCTCAACACTTTGGTTTCTAATTCCATATTTTATTTGAATGTTACTTTTGAGAAAGCGGGAGCGTCGATAGAGCAGAAGTCCTTGTCGAGGTACTTATAATAGCCTACGATGCCGATCATGGCCGCGTTGTCTGTGGTATAACTGAACTTTGGGATATAAATGGTCCAGCCATATTTGGCTGCATGCTCGCGGAAAGAGTTGCGCAGTCCGTTGTTGGCCGACACACCTCCGGCCACCGCCACATGCTTGATCCCCGTGTCCTTGACCGCCATCCGCAGTTTCTTCATCAGGATATCCACGATGGTGTGCTCCAGACTTGCCGCGAGATCCTCCTTGTGGTGCTCCACGAAGTCGGGGTCTTCTGCCACCCATTTGCGCAGATTATAGAGGAAGGAGGTCTTCAGCCCTGAGAACGAATAGTTGTAGCCGGGGATGTGCGGTTCCGCGAATTGGTACGCTAAGGGGTTGCCTTTCCGGGCGAGCTTGTCGATGATCGGTCCGCCGGGATAGCCCAGTCCCATCACCTTCGAGCATTTGTCGATCGCTTCACCGGCCGCGTCATCGATGGTCTGTCCGAGCACCTCCATGTCGTTGTAGGCGTTGACCTTCACGATCTGTGAGTTGCCGCCCGAGACGAGCAGGCAGATGAATGGCAGTGGCGGCATGTGGTTGTCGTCGTCGCTCTCTTTGATGAAATGAGCCATCACGTGCCCTTGCAGGTGGTTCACGTCGATCAGCGGGATCTCTAAGCTGCGGGCGAACCCTTTGGCGAAGCTCACGCCGACGAGCAGAGAGCCCATCAGTCCCGGACCGCGTGTGAAAGCCACGGCGGAGAGCTGCTCCTTCGTGATCCCTGCACGTTTGATGGCCTGGTCCACTACCGGCACCACATTCTGCTGGTGGGCGCGGCTGGCGAGCTCAGGCACCACGCCGCCGTAGGCACGGTGCACCTCCTGTGAGGCGGTGACGTTGCTCAGCAGCACACCGTTGCGCAGGACAGCAGCCGACGTGTCATCGCAGCTGCTCTCTATACCTAATATATATATGTCTTGCATAGGAATTTTAATATGAAAGGATCTCTACTCCGTGATCAGTCATGAGGAACGTGTGCTCCCACTGCGCCGAAGGCTGCTCGTCACCCGAGATCACCTCCCATCCGTAGGGGTCATCGGCATCGATGAACACTTTCCATGTGCCCATGTTGATCATCGGCTCAATCGTGAAGGTCATGCCTGGCACGAGCATCATGCCCGTACCCTTATGTCCATAGTGCAGCACCTCCGGCTCCTCGTGCATGGCCAAGCCCACACCGTGTCCGCAGAGGTCGCGCACCACACCGTAGCCGTATTTCTCAGCATGTTTCTGGATGGCGTGGCCGATGTCGCCAAGGAAGCCCCATGGCTTGGCAGCCTCCGCACCGAGGTCGAGGCACTCTTTCGTCACGCGGACGAGCTGTTCCTTCTCGGGCGTGGTATGCCCGCCGATGATGAACATACGCGACGCGTCACCGAAATAACCGTTATAGTCGAGGGTCATGTCCACGTTGACGATGTCTCCCGGCTGCAGGATGTCCTCTTTCTTGGGGATGCCGTGGCATACCACCTCATTGATACTCGTGCAGACGGCTTTCGGGAAGCCCTCATAGTGGAGACAGGAAGGATGACAGTCGTGATCCTTGCAATATTGCATCACGCAGTCGTCGATATCCTGCGTGCTGATGCCCGGAGCGATCATGGCCTCCACGGCATCGAGACATCCCGTGTTGAGCTTTCCTGCCACACGGATACCCTCAATCTGCTCGGGAGTGCGAACCATGTCGCGGGTAGGCACCAGCTTGCCCTTGCCCTCCCAATACATAATTTTCTTGTCCAGCTCGGTAGGCTCCTGCCCTGGAAGACAGTGCCACCGGCGTTTCTTATTGAGATTCATAAACATCTAAAAAATTTCTAACGTGCAAAGTTACTGCTTTTTAGGAAAAAACATTCAAAATCAAAGGAAAAAGACGGCTTATCCTCATTTGTAGGTAGGTGCGATGTTTTCTCCGTCTTCCTTCAACGGCTCGACATGAATAATAATATGTGTCTGCGGTCCGAATGCTTTCTTGATGCGGTCTTCTACGCGTGTGGCATGGGCATGCGCCTCATAGAGACTCATCTCTCCGGGCATCCTGACGTGCATCTCAATGGCATAATGGTCACCGATGCGGCGTGTGCGGAGGTTGTGCACCATGCTCACGCCCGGTTCTTCAAGCGTTACTTCCGTAATCTTCTGTTCCACGTCGTCGGGAAGGCTCGCCTCCAAGAGTTCATTGGCCGATTCTCTGATGAGCTTGACGGCTTCCCAGATGATGAATCCGCTCACCGCCACGGCTGTCAACGGGTCGAGCACCGTCCATTTGGTACCGAGCAGGATAGCGCCGCCGATACCCACAGCCGTGCCGATAGACGACAGAGCGTCGGAGCGGTGATGCCAGGCATTGGCGATGACGGCCTGCGAGTTGTAGCGCTTGCCTACCTTGACGGTGAAATGATAGCACCACTCCTTCAGCACGATGCTGGCGATGGCCGCCACAAACGCGATGACGCCCGGACTGGGGAGCGTCTCACCGTGTATCACCTGCCAAATTTTCTTCAGTCCTTCAACGCAGATCATGGCACCCACCAGAAAGAGGCCGATGCCGATGAGCGCTGTGGCCAGGGTCTCATATTTGCCATGGCCGAAGTCGTGATCCTTGTCCTGCGGCTTGTTGCTGAGCTTCACGAAGATTAGTACGACGATGTCCGTCAGAAAGTCGCTCAGCGAGTGCACGGCATCGGCTATCATAGCCGCCGACCCGCCTACGATACCGGCGATAAACTTAAACACCAGCAATACTACATTGACGATGCTTCCGCCTATTGTCACTCGGTAGATGGCATGCTCTCGTTTAATTTCATTCTGTCCTTCCATAATTATTCTTCTTTTTGGCCTGCAAACTTACAACTTTTCACATAAATCGCATAAGGAAATGATGAAAACTTTGTAATTTTGTGCTTGTTAATAATAATCCGGAACGGCACTCCGTGCTGATATAACAACAATAAGTGATGATGGAAGAATCGATAGAAAGCAAGATCGACCGGCTCACGCTGGCTATGATAGCGTTTGACAAGGGCGATGCCATGCGCATCCAGCATTTTCTGAAGGTGCATCGTTTCGCCCAGCTGATAGCGCGTCAGGAGCGTGTTGACGCTCATACACAATTGGTTACAGAGATGGCAGCCGTGGTCCACGACATCGGCATCCATGCGGCAGAGGCTAAGTATGGCGACTCTAATGGCAAGTATCAGGAGGAGCTGGGTCCGGCTCCGGCACGCGACCTTCTGACCGCGCAAGGCTTTTCGCCGGAAGATATAGCGCGCGTCTGTTATCTCGTCGGGCACCACCATACCTATAAAAATATTGATGGCATCGACTATCAGATCCTTGTAGAGGCCGACTTCCTCGTCAACTTCTTCGAGGATAATATCTCCAAGACGGGTATCGAGCATGCGCTCACCCATGTCTTCAAGACCGAGACCGGCAAGCGCCTGTGCCAGGAGATGTTCTTGGAGGAGTACAGAATAGCTAAACCTTGATGTCGAGCGTCGTACCTTGACCTTCTATAGAATGGACGGAAATCTTTCCGCCCATTTTTTCTATGATGGCTTTGGAGAGCGCAAGGCCAACGCCATGACCTTTGATGTTGCGCGTGTTCTCGGCTCGGAAGAACGGTTCGAAGACATGCGGCAGGTCAGCGGAAGGAATGCCGATGCCATGGTCCACAATACGGATATGCGGCTTGTCGATGATGACTTCTATGGGTTTGCCATTGGCAAACTTCAGTGCATTGTTGACGAGGTTGTTCACGGCGATGTTCAACAGATCCTTGTCGGTCTGAAGGGTAAAGTCCTCTTTGACGACGATCTTGACCTGAGCCGGCGACTGTGCAAAGAGTTCGGATACCCTTATCGGCTCCAGATGTGTGGTCTGCAGGTCCCCGTATTTGGCATGAGAGAACATCAGCAGCTCGCGCATGATGGTGATGATACGGTCGGTCTCGTGACTGATCCGCCGCAAGGTGTCTTGGTAATCCTCACAATCGTGTTCCCCGATCAAGGCGATCTCACATTCGCCTTGGATGGCTGTGAGGGGGTTATTGATCTCGTGAGAGGCATTGTTGACAAACATCTTTTCCACCTGATAGTCTTTGTCGATACGGTCGAGGACGCGCATGGCATAGAGCTTACTGATGAGCCACAGCACCCCTGCCGCCACGAAGACAAGTGCTAAGAGCGCCTTGCGGATCATCGCGCTGATAGCCTCCACATAGGGATCTTTGCTGAGCACGATCACGGCATAAGTGCCGGTGTTGTCATAATAGACAAAGGCGGTGCCCGACTCATCAAACCGTGTGAAATTGACCGTCTCGTTACGGTAGAGCCGGTCTATCTGACTGTCGGAGAAATATTCGTGCAGGGCACGTCGCCCGGCTGCACGGTCGTCGACGCGGATAAACAGCTCCTGGGAGGTGGGGATGGAGTTTTTCCGGCGCAACACGACATTCTGATATTTCACGGGGTCGAGCTCGTCTTTGGAGAACTTCTCTTCCGCCACGGCATGCGCCTTCTCCTCTAAGTAATGGAAGTAAAGGCTATGTACGTAGTTGGACGCAAAAAAATAGAATACCACGCCTGCGATGATGATCAGCCCGATGGTGATGCCCGAATAGATGAGCGAGATCTTTCTTCCAGTTTTCATTGTTTGAACATGTATCCTTGTCCTACTACCGTTTCAATATGTTTCTGGGGAAAGTCCTCGTCGATCTTCTGCCGGAGGTAGCGCACATAGACGTCCACAACGTTGGTGTTCGTGTCAAAATCCTTATCCCACACATCTTTCAGTAACTGCCGCCGCGTGAGTACCTCTCCCTCATGTCGCATCATATATTCCAGCAACCGGTATTCCTTGATGCTGAGGTCCACCACTTTGTGTCCTCTGTGAGCCTGATGCGCGGCTGCGTCGAGCTTGAGATCACCGCTGTTCAGTGTCGTTTGCTGGTTGTTGAGCCGGGACCGTCGCAGAAGTGCTTCTATGCGGGCGACAAGCTCTGTGAACTTAAAGGGCTTGACGAGATAGTCGTCGGCACCGGCTTGCAGTCCGGCGACGATGTCGTCCGTCGTGTCGAGCGCTGTGAGCATGAGTACGGGCACGCCGTAGCCCTGCTGCTCGCGTAACCGGCTGCAGACCTCAAGGCCCGAAAGTCCGGGCATGCGGATGTCGAGCATGACAAGGTCGAAGTCATGGCGCTTGCCATCCAACAGCTGCCAGGCCTGGGTGCCATCCTCTGTCACCGTGACGCTGTAGCCAAAGCCTGCCAACCCGCGTCTGACGAAATCGGAGATGTTCTCCTCGTCTTCTGCCATCAATATCTTCTTCATCTATCCTTCTGTTGCTAATTATCGGAACGCTTGTCTGCAAAGTTATCATTTTCCTTTTGTAATCCACGCATCAGAGTGGCAATAATTATTATTGGTGTCCGCTAAATAGATATAACGACTTATGGAATCCCTTTGGTTTAAAGAAATCCCGCTCTAAGCATTATGCGACAAGCCCCTCCTTCAAT
>ONBC01000098.1 GCA_900315955.1 uncultured Prevotella sp. | reverse complement strand
AGTCTTCACGGGCGCTATAGTATTGTATTCGTCAAGGAGATAATGATAATATTGCAGCCGTACATTGTTGTTGGGTATCGCCAACGTGAGCAATTCGCCCTCCACACCGCCGATGGTCAGCATGCCATAGTAGTAGAGCAGACTGACGAAGTTGTCGTAGTCCATGATGCGTTCGGCGGGGAAATGGTTGACAAGGGTACCGTAGATAAAACCTTTCTCAGCAATCTCATGAATAACATGAAGCCGGTACTCTTCCATGTTGTCGATCTCTATGAGCCGTTTCAGCTTGCCGTAGTCCGTCATGGTGTTGGGATCGACCATAGACTTTGGACGCTTCCCGGTATCAATAAGCGTACTCATGTAATAGCACACCATGTCGCAGTTGAACATACTGGGCTCCACACCGAAACTGTCATCGGCGAAGCAATAGTTATCGTACCACGGTTTTATGTCGTTGATGATGTCGTCCTCGGTCTTGTCCTCCCCGATGGCTCCCACCGCTTTGTAATAACGGATCATCTCCCGCACGTCTTTCTCCGAGAAGCCGAGCATCTGGTTGAAGCGTGCGTCGAGGCTCATGTTCAGGGCGATGTTGTAGCCGCTGGTAAGGTCGTCGAGAGTGATGGGCGACACGCCGAGCATGATGATGCGGTCGAACATCGGCTTGAAGAGTTTAAAGATGTCACGGTAGAACCCTGTGCCGTGGGTGAGCTCATGATAAGCCTGCTGACCCTTGACATTGAGCACGTTATTGGTGAAGTTGTCATACTCGTCGACGATGAGATAGAGCTTATGCCCCAACTCATGTGACGCGGCATGCAACCGGTTTAGCATCCCCATACCCGTCTGTTCATTTTTCATATCTTCGACGAAGCCCTCGGGATAGAATGATGCATACTTCTTGGCAAAGAACTCACAGCATCGTTTCAAATAAACGTTGAAGTTCTCGTAGAGGTTTTCCAGGTCACTCCCTACCATGGAGAAGTCGAGGTGCAGCACCTGAAACTCGCCCTGCTCCGGTGTAGGGTGCTCGGCGACATAAAGCCCCTTGAACAACTTTTGGAAGTTGTCCTTCTCATTGATATCGTAGTAGGTCTCTAACATGTCCAGAAACAGGCTCTTGCCGAAGCGGCGCGGACGGACGAGGAAGAGAAAGTGTCCGGCCCGTTCCATCTTCTCGAAGAATATCGTCTTGTCGACAAAATATAGATTCTCGTTCCTTACCTGCTTGAAGTCGGCAATGCCGTAGGGTATGCGCTTGAAATTCGTGCTCATGATGCCACCTTGTTATATTCATGTGCAAATATAACGAAAAGAAGTGGAACGTGAAAGGAAAACCGTCGTTTTATTTTCTAACCCTTTGACAGTACACAAGAAAGATCTTGTCACAGAGAAGACGAAAAACTTGATGCAGATAAAGCAGAATCGTGACACGATGAGACAAGGCCTTCACTACAGTGACACATTCGAGCTGCGCTGATCACCATTGCCAATGAAGAGCAACTGACAGTCAAAGGACATTCGATAAGCATGGTGCCGGTAGCAGAGTGGTTAGTGGAAAGACACTATACATAGTGTGCGTGTAAGACAAAGAGCAGTTATCGTTTGGTCTTCTATTAATTCGCAATTATCTTAAGCCTAAAGAAAGAAAAAGCACGTCCCCGTGAAAGGTCGTGCTTTTTTCATTTATTGCTTCTGAATCTGATTCAGAAGGTGGGCAATAATTATTTACTCGCCATACTGAGGATTCTGCTTGATATTCTTGTTGGCATTGATTTCTGCCTGAGGAATAGCGGCAATAGCCTTGTAATAATCTCTGTTGAAAGACTGAGCGTCCTTGCTCAAGCTTGCATGCCATCCTTTGTCTGCTTCGCTGGTGTAACGGACGATAGTCTCGTTGTTGCGCAAAGCGTCAAAATAACGCTGTCCCTCACCTACGAGTTCCTTACGGCGCTCGATGAGAATGCGCTCAAGGGTCACCGTGGAAGCCGTGACAAGAGCGGAAGCCGTTGTCGTACGGTTCTTGACCAGATCGTTCAGATATTCGGCAGCTTTTGTCTTGTCATTCGTTCTGAAGGCACACTCGGCAGCCGTCAGATAGACTTCAGAGAGACGGATGATCGGTACTATTGGGACGATTCGGGTATTACCATTCAATCCACGCAGCTTGTTCAGGTACACTCTGCTGGTGCCATAGGTGCTCTTTTCTTCATCTATTGATGTCGGCTCAAAGATATCATTGCGGACATCATTCGTATCAGCGCTCAACATCTCGACAAACTTCTTGGTAGCGACCATCTCGGCGTATCCATCCTGCTGCTGCAGGTTGCCAATGCCCTCCAAGTCATTATTGTCCTTATTGTCCGTAACACGGATGCGGAAGAGGAACTCGCTCTCGTTCGGCTTCTCGGCAGACCATGCGTCAACATACTCATCGCGTGTCCAAAGGCTGGCGCCCGAATTCTTGATAACATCCTCAGCCGTTGTCAGAGCATTGGCATAGTCGCCCATATTAAGATACACACGGCTAAGGATGGCCTTGGCACCCCATAGATTGACATATCCGGGAGTAGACTTCGTAGCCAAAGCACCAGAGCTGATGGCTTCGGTAAGATCTTTTACTACCTGTGTATAAACCTCTTTCACCGTGCTTCGTGCCGGCTTGGCACTCGACTCCAAGACAGTTGTTACCAATGGCACGCCATCGCTTGCACCCTGATCCTCGGTATAAGGCTTGCCGTAGATACGCACCAGGTCGAAATGAGCCAGCGCACGCAGCACCTTGGCCTCGGCAGCATACTGGTTGATTGTAGCCTGCGCATCAGTCTGATCCGTCAGCGAACCCTCTTCAGCGGCTGCGATGATACGGTTGGCACGTCCGATCACCATATAGGGTGACTGCCAGGGAACCAGTGCCCGGGTGAAATCAGAAGCCGTGGAGTAGTTCATGTTGTAGAAGAAACTAGCACGGTTAGAGCCGCTGATGTTATTGTACTGATAGTCATCGCCCGCATGCATGTCACCATAGATGAAGAACCCTTGACCGTAATAGTCGGTAAAGTCGCGGGTTCCTTTCAGAGCCGCATACATACCCGTGCGTGCAGCATCGAGATCGCTGCTCGAGTTGATAGCTGACTCAGCGTCGGTGCCATTGGAAGGAGAGACATCGAGCCATTCGTTGCCACAAGAGCTCACCCCCATGACACACAAAGCCAGTGCAGCTGTTGTATATATTGATTTTAATACGTTCATTGTTATTTTCCTCTAATGATTAAAAACTAAGTTCTACACCGAAAGTGTATGTTCTCAAAGAAGGCATCTCGAAAGTGCAGAGACCGTCGACCGGTGTCTCCGGGTCAACAAGCATATCCTTCGACTTCCATGTGAGCAGGTTGTTGCCCGAGAAATACACGCGTGCCTTGTTCAGACCAATCTTGTTCGTCCACTCTCTTGGAGCAGTGAAGCCTATCGTGAGATTCTTCAGGCGAAGATAGTCGTTAGGCATCAGCCAGCGGGAGGACAGTACACGCTTTCCATAACCGGCCTGGAACTTAGGAAGCTTCGCGTTGCCACCTTCTTTCTGCCACATATCTGACAGCTTATAATAAGAGGGGATGGCGCCCCTAAGGGCATACGTACCGCCATTGTCATGCAACCATGTGGCATTGTCGTAAGAGTCACCGCCAAGCTTGTAAGTAAGTGTAAAGTTGAAATCGATGAACTTCCATTTCACGAAGTTGGACAGGCCTCCCTCAAGAGCGGCATCGTGCTTGCCGACAATCACTTTCTTTGCCTTGCTGACATCCGTCGTGGTCTGACGCGCGTTTTCCGTTCCGTCATTGATATAATAGCTCTCCAAGCCTGTCTTCGGATCAACGCCGGCATACTCATACATATAATAAGAGTAATAGGCGTAACCCACCTTGTGGTTGAGCGCACCACTGATGATCTGATCATCGTCACCAGTAAGCTTCGTAATCTTATTCTTGTTGTGTCCGAAGTTCAAGGACGTTGTCCACGTCAGATCCTTGGTCTGGATGTTCGTCGACTGAATTGAGAACTCAATACCGGTATTGCGCATGGAACCGACGTTCTGGGCTACCGTAGCAGCACCGGAACCACTGTCATAATAGCCGGGTATAAAAGATACCGGACGGTTCATGATCAAGTCGGAAGTATTGCGCACATAGTAGTCGAGCGTGACAGAGATACGGTCGATGAATGTCAGGTCAAGACCGAAGTTCCAGGCCTTGTTCTTCTCCCACTTCAAGTCCTTGTTGCCGATACCAACAATGCCCATACCGTTGGAACCATTGTAATACTCTCCGTATCTGTAAAGGTTCATGTAATTGTACAGGCCGGAAGGCAACGTACCGTTCACGCCATAGCTGACACGAAGCTTACCGTCGGTAAGAACGCTCTTGACAGGATCCACAAACGTCTCGCTGCCAAAGCGCCAGGCTCCGGACACAGACCAGAATGAACCCCAACGGTTCTCACGGGCCATACGGGAACTGCCGTCGCGACGATAACTTGCGCCTAAGTAATACTTATCATCGTAGTTGTAGTTGACACGGCCAAGGATGGAAGTCATCTTTGAGTCGTACTTATAACTCTCTGCCGACGTGCTGCCGGCATTGGCAAACTCATAAAGGTCACCAGGGTAGGTGTCGCCATGGGTGTACTGATTGTTCTGATGCCAGGCCTCAGTCTCAAAACCTAAGAGTGCGTCAATGTTGTTCAGGCCAAACGTCCTGACATAGCTGAGCTGGGTCTGGGTGTTCAGTGTATAGAACTCGTTGTTGACACGCTGCAGCACACCTGACGACTTTTTACCATTGTTGCTGTACTTGTCCCACAACACATTCTCAACGGAGCTTATGTAGTCGTAAGCCACTTTCTCACGCAGCTTCAGCGCATCCCAGATGTTCCATTCCAAAGCGATCGTGTTGTAGCTGCGCTTCGTGTTGGTGATGTCCCACTGATGCTTATTCTCAAAGATAGGGTTGACACCATTATTATAAGCGCCCGTGGTCTTGGTAACCATCTCGCCTGTTTTCGGATCATACACAGGGTTGCTCGGGCCTAAGAACCAGTAGGCGTTGGAGATAGCGCCGGCGAAAGAAGCACCGCCATCCATCACCGAATTCTGGTGCATAGACGAGAAGAGCGTGCTGATGTCGAGCTTGAAGCGGCCGAAGGTATGTGTGACATTGGCGTTACCCGTCATACGCTCCAGCCCCGAACGGTCCACGACACCATTCTGTTTGCCATAGGACAGAGAGCTGTAAAACTTTGTCCGCTCGTTGCCACCCGACACACTGGCCTGATAGTTCTGATGGGAACCGTTGCGGAAAAGGGCATCCTTCCAGTCGGCCCAGCCATTGGCAGGCTTGGCGGCAAATTTGTCAATATTGTCATCCGCATACTGCGTTGCCGATGCGTCCGTGGTGCCATCTATGTTGTCGTAAGCGTAATTCTTCAATCCCTGATAGATCAGGGCGCGGCGGTCATCACCGCCCAGCGTGGGACGATAGTCGACAGCCATGTTGGAGAATCCCCAGTCGCTGCGGAAGTCAACATGTGTCTTGCCGGCACTTCCGCTCTTGGTCGTGATGACGATAACGCCATTGGCGGCACGGGAACCATAAAGAGAAGCAGCGGCCGCGTCCTTAATGACGGTAATCGACTCGATATCGTTACTGTTCAAGCTCGTCAGCGCATTGGTACCGGACCCGTTATAACCGTCGCCTGTAGCAGGATCGTTAAAGCTGCTCAGGTTACCTGATTGCATGGGGGTACCGTCAATAACGATCAAAGGGTCGTTGCCCGCATTAATAGAACCCATACCACGAATGCGGATGAAATTCATGGCACCGGGCTGACCCGACATGTTCGACACGGACACACCGGCTACATTTCCCTGAAGCTTGTCTTCGACGGACATAGAGGGCACATCGCTGAGCTTGGAGGTGGACATGGTTGAAGCGGCACCCGTGAAGGAGGATTTCTTGAAGTTACCATAACCGGTAACAATCACCTCGTCAAGGCTGTGCTGATCATCGCTCAGCGTCACCTTGATATTCTGGCCGGCCTTCACGGTCTGGTCCTTCATACCGAGGTAGCTTACCGTAAGTTTGGAATTGGCGGGGGCTGCAATGGAGAAGTGTCCATTGACGTCAGTAACAGTGCCGGTCTTCGTGCCG
>ONBC01000099.1 GCA_900315955.1 uncultured Prevotella sp. | reverse complement strand
GCTTGCGCCGATGGTACTGCAATGCAATGCGGGAGAGTAGGCAGCCGCCTCCTTTGAAACGAGAGCCTTGAGGATAGCAATATTCTCAAGGCTCTTTTTTATTTTATAGTTTCTGCTTTATAATATTTCAGCATTTATTGATTCTTTTGCTTGAATTATTGTAACTTTGCAATGACATCTTTTTATATATACGACATCTTTTTATATATACTATGTGGAATCTCTTTAAGGAACTTAAGCGTAAGGATCACCCGCACGTTCTTGGCGCTTTGGATATCTTCAAATATATTGGTCCGGGCTTGTTGGTTACGGTAGGCTTCATTGATCCGGGCAACTGGGCTACGAATTTTGCTGCCGGTTCTGAATATGGTTACGTTCTCCTTTGGGTTGTAACACTCTCTACGATCATGCTGATAGCTTTACAGCATAACGTAGCCCATTTAGGTATTGTCACCGGCTTATGTCTGAGTGAGGCAGCTGTCAATTATGCACCTAAGTGGTTGGGACGACCTATTGTCGTGACCGCTTTTTTAGCTTCAATATCTACTTCGCTCGCAGAGATCCTCGGTGGTGCTATTGCTTTGCAGATGCTTTTCGGAATGAGCATTCCCATGGGAGCCATCTTGACGACTCTTACTGTGCTTATTATGCTCTTCACAAACGGTTATAAGCGTATTGAGCGTGCTGTCATCGGTTTTGTCTCAATTATTGGACTTTCATTTATTTATGAGCTATTTCTCGTTCATGTTGACTGGCATTCGGCAGCTTTTTGTGCTTTTGTTCCTTCAATACCGCAAGGGTCACTTCTTGTTATCATGAGTGTTCTCGGAGCCGTCGTAATGCCTCATAATCTTTTCCTGCATTCAGAAATTGTGCAGAGCCGTGAGATCAATCTTAAAGGCGATTCACGCATCAAGCACATGCTGAAGTATGAGTTTTTCGATACACTTTTCTCCATGCTTGTCGGTTGGGCTATCAACTCAGCCATGATCATCCTTGCTGCTTCAACGTTCTATGAGCATGGAGAACATGTTGAGGAACTCTCCCAGGCACAGGCTTTGCTCCAACCACTTCTTGGCAGCAATGCCGCTAACATCTTCGCTATAGCCCTACTATTAGCCGGCCTTTCAAGCACTATCACAAGTGGTATGGCCGCAGGTAGTATCTTCTCCGGCCTTTTCAAAGAGTCATACAACGTGAAAGACACTCACTCTGTCGTAGGCATCTTGTTATCGTTAGGTATAGCACTTATTCTTATTTTCGCTATCGGTAATCCTTTCAAAGGTTTGCTGTTTTCACAGATGTTCCTCTCCATTCAGTTGCCTTTCACTGTATTTCTTCAGGTGAGTCTGACTTCATCCAAACGAGTGATGGGTAAATATGCGAACAAGCCATGGAACACGGCTTTTCTCTATGGACTGGCCACACTCGTAACGGTGCTAAATATCTGGCTGCTCATTGATGCAGCATTTTGAGTTTGCTTGGGGCAGTTCTATTGAGCGCCCTTACAATTGTAAAGAGCATTTAAATATCTTTTCACTCGGATTAATGCATATATTATGATCGAATATGACCTTAGAAAAATAAAAGCCGTTATTTTTGATGTCGACGGGGTTCTGTCTAAGTGTACTGTGCCAATGGATGAGAATGGTCTGCCTCTGCGTACGCTTAATATCAAAGATGGCTACGCCATTCAGTTAGCTGCTAAAATGGGACTTCACTGTGCTATCATGACAGGTGGCGACTCACAGATGATTCGTAAACGATATGAGTATCTCGGCATGAAAGATGTCTTCATGAAGTGTGCTGTGAAGATTCAGACATACAATAGGTTCTTAGAGAAGTATGGTCTTCACGACGACGAGATCGTCTATATGGGCGATGACATTCCCGACTATGAGATTATGCAGCGTGTTGGCTGTCCTTGCTGTCCTGAAGATGCGTGTGAAGAGATTAAGAAGATTTCTGTCTATGTCTCACCTTATAATGGCGGCGAAGGATGTGCCAGGGACGTGTTGGAGCAGATCATGAAGGCACAACAGCTGTGGCTCAATTCCGCCAAGGCATTCGGATGGTAATACATTGAAATGATGAAAAAGCTGATATTAGCCAGCAACTCACCGCGAAGGCATGAGCTGCTCAAAGGTCTTGACCTCAACTTTGAGGTGCGCGTTAAAAAAGGGGTAGGCGAGAATTACCCTGACAACATTCCGGCTGAGAAAGTTCCGGAATATATCTCTAAAGAGAAAGCAGCAGCCTACGACATCCATGATGATGAGACCTTGCTTACTGCCGACACTGTTGTCATCCTCAAGGGAAAAATTATGGGTAAGCCGAAAGATGCTGATGAAGCAAGAGAGATGCTTCGACAACTCAGTGGACACACTCATCATGTCGTCACCGGAGTAAGTATCACGACGCGTGAAAAGCAGGTTTCTTTTTCTGATACCTCAGCCGTGACGTTCCGTAACCTGACAGAAGAAGAGATTGATTATTACGTTGATCACTATAAGCCGTTTGATAAGGCTGGAGCCTATGGTGTTCAGGAATGGATAGGATATATTGGTGTCACGCGCATCGAAGGCAGCTTCTACAATGTCATGGGACTGCCTGTCGAGCGCGTTTATGAGGTTCTGAAGGAGTTTTAGCCCGGTGCAGAGCTTGACCCAATCTGTTACTTCAGTTTCAAGTCATAGTTTCCCGATACAGCCTCATCAAGTTCATCGTTGACCATGCGCAGGGTACTGTCGCCGACTGCAATAAAGTAGAGGGCATCGTCTTTTCCGGTAGAGAATTTCAGACCCTTCTTACCATTTTTCGAGTAAGGAACAATTGTTCCTTTTTCATAGAATGTGCTCTTCACCTGAGTCTCCGTCTCCATATAGTCTTCCTTGACAGTGAAGGCCTTCTTCTGCGCATCCATTGCGATGCGGTAGCGGATGCCCGCACAGTCGGCAGCAGGTGTCATGCCCTCATAGACGAGAGAGTCGCCAGTTTGGGCAGTGGTGTCCTTAGAGTTTGTAGCCGTAGCTGTCGAGTCTTGGGCCGTAGCTGTCTGGGCGTTCTTGTTGCCATTGCAAGCTGCAAGCATCGTCGCAACTGCAAGAAAAATGAATGTTCTTTTCATAGTTGTGTTATTTTATTAAAGCGCTGCAAAGATATTCAGATTGCTGATCTTAACCAAACATTTTTCCATGTTTTTGTTAGAAAGTATCTATTGCCGGGCACAAATCAACATATAAGATCCGAGTGAACAATAAAAATCCCCATTCCACAATCTCACGACTCAGAATGGGGCACCTTTTAACCTTTTAAAAACTAACCTAAACCTATTGAAATGAATTAACGTTCCAAAGATAGTATTTTTATTCGAATAAGTTGTAAATTATTCGGTAATTTTTCGATTGGAGTCGAAAAAACTCAGATCCTTTTACATTTTCATGTTTTTTTCTGCTTCTTTCCGTCGTTTGGCATACTTCTTGCAACGTTTAAGTCAGTAATAATATGAAAAACAGATTGCAATGAAGAAAGGCAATATTGGGGTTACAACAGAGAACATTTTTCCCGTTATCAAAAAGTTTCTCTATTCGGATCATGAGATTTTCCTCCGCGAGATGGTGTCCAACGCCGTCGATGCCACCCAGAAGTTGAAAACCCTCCAGCAGCAGGGCGACTTCAAAGGCGATGCCGGCGACCTTACGATCCATATCTCGTTGGATAAGGATGCCAAGACGTTGACCATCAGCGACCGTGGTATCGGCATGACGGCCGAGGAGATTGACAAATACATCAATCAGATCGCATTCTCAGGAGTCACTGACTTCCTGGCCAAATACAAAGACGAGTCAAATGCCATCATTGGTCACTTCGGCCTGGGCTTCTATTCTGCTTTCATGGTTTCCGACAAGGTGGAGATCATTACTAAGAGTTATAAGGACGGGGCTGTGGCTCAGCACTGGACCTGCGACGGCTCCCCGGAGTTCACGCTCGAGGATACAGAAAAGGCTGACCGCGGTACAGATATCATCCTGCATATCTCCGATGACTGCAAGGAGTATCTGGACAAGGTTAAGATCACGGAGCTTCTGACGAAGTACTGTCGCTTCATGCCTGTACCTATTGCTTTCGGTAAGAAAACAGAATGGAAAGACGGAAAGGAGCAGGAGACCAACGAGGACAATATCATCAACAATATCGAGCCGCTGTGGACAAAGGCTCCGTCATCTCTTAAAGACGAGGACTACAAGAAGTTCTATCGCGAACTCTATCCGATGCAGGACGAGCCGATGTTCTGGATTCACCTGAATGTCGACTATCCGTTCCATCTCACAGGTATTCTCTACTTCCCGCGTGTCCATACTAATATCGACTTGCAGCGCAATAAGATTCAGCTCTATTGCAACCAGGTGTTCGTCACCGATCAGGTAGAGGGCATCGTCCCTGACTTCCTTACACTGCTCCATGGTGTCATCGACTCACCGGACATTCCATTGAACGTGAGCCGTTCCTACCTGCAGAGTGATGCCAACGTAAAGAAGATCTCTACCTATATCACCAAGAAGGTGGCAGACCGCTTACAGCAGACGTTCAAGGACGACCGCAAGGACTATGAGAAGAAATGGGATGATCTGAAGCTCTTCATCAACTACGGCATGCTGTCGCAGGAGGACTTCTACGACCGCGCCAAAGAGTTTGCGCTCTTCAAGGATGTCGATGGTAAGTACTTCACGTTCGATGAGTACAAGACCCTCATCAAGGATAACCAGACAGACAAGGACGGTAACCTCATCTACCTCTATGCCACGAACAAAGAGGAGCAGTACACCTATATTAAAGCTGCTCAGGACAAAGGTTACAGCGTCGTGTTGCTCGACGGTCAACTCGATGTACCGATGGTGAGTATGCTTGAACAGAAGTTTGAGAAGAGCCGCTTCTCGCGTGTCGACGCCGACATCATCGACCGCCTCATCGTCAAGGCTGATGCCAAGAAAGAGGAGATGGAGAAGGATGACCGTGACAAATTGACAGAGGTCTTCCGCTCTCAGATGCCACAAGGACAGAAAGCCAACTATGCAGTGGATGTGCAGGCGCTCGGTGAGACCACGGCTCCGGTCGTTATCACACAGAGCGAGTATATGCGCCGTATGAAGGAGATGAGCAAGTTCCAGCCCGGCATGAGTTTCTACAATCAGATGCCCGACTCTTATATGGTCGTGCTCAACTCCGACCACAAACTCGTGAAAGAGGTACTCGATGACACCAACAAGAGCGTTGACGAGGCTTTGAAACCTATCGTCAGCGATCTCAAAGGTCAGGAGGCTCGCCTGGCAGCTTTGCATCAAAGTCAGGCCAACAAGAAGCCGGAAGAGATCACCCAGGAAGAGAAAGATGATCTCCAGAAGACTGAGAAGACCATCAACGACGAGCGCGACAAGAAGAACAAGATTCTTGCCGACTATGCCAAGAATAACAAGATTGTTCATCAGCTCATCGACCTGGCATTGCTCCAGAACGGCATGCTCAAGGGCGAGGCACTTGACAAGTTCCTCAAGAGAAGTGTTGAGCTGATCGGTTGATGCTGATCATCTCATAATAATGTAAGGGGCCGGCTTTATGCCGGCCTTTTTTTTATTGACGATAAGCCGTCCCCAACTATTTTCGATGTGTCGATTCCCTATCTATACGCTGGGCAGAGAGATAGACAGGCGCACAGGGCACATCCTTTCCGGATAGAAGCCTGACCAAAAGATCAACGGCCTTATTAGCAATACCTTCAGCGTCCTGCTCCACAGCCGTAATCTTCGGATAAACCATTTTACAGAGGTTTGTTCCCGAGAGACAAGCCACAAGAATG
>ONBC01000100.1 GCA_900315955.1 uncultured Prevotella sp. | reverse complement strand
ATATCAAGGTGGCTGATTTAGTTTGAAAAATATGTATCATTATATTAATTTGTTATAATATTGTCGATTGTTTTGAACACAGTTCCTGACTTCGTCACTTTTTTGTTGAGACCAATACTGCCCTTGATTATCAGACTTTTCACGCGGAGCTGCAGAGTCTATTGAGTCGCGGAGATGATTCGTATGAGAGGCTGATCTCGCTGAGAGGCCTTTGCGCTTTAGAGGAGAGAGCAGAAGCAATAACTCCGTCGCTCGATTATCTCCGCGGCTCCGCGAGAACATCTATACTACGCTGCGAGAATCGACTTGCATCACAGCGAGGGTTTCATGGGGATGGATCAGAATAGACTGCACAACAGATTAAATCTGGGTGACGCATTGACGAAGTCTGGAAATTTATCAGCGGCACCGGAAGCACGGACGAAACAGAATACGATCATGCGTCGGCATATGAATGCTGCCGAGCCATCCATATCGAGTCACTAAGCAAGTTGGCAAAAAGCGTGTCGTCCCATCGTGTCTCATATGTGGCACGATCCTGACACGTATGGGTCACGATCCTTCCTCATATGTGGCACGATCGTGACGCATATGTGGCACGATGCCACTACACCATTAAAGACAGAAGAATCTACAAGAAACTAAATATCAGATTAGAAACCTTTAATCTGGCATGAAAGGCTTCTAATCGTTTTTATTCGCTTCATCGTAAGTTACAAAATACCTTTGCATTCGAAATAAAGATATTGATGAAGAAAATGCAAAGAAAATAATGGAGAGACCTTATCTTTTAGCTTTGTTCCTCGTTGGCTTACAGTATGTTTCCGCCCAGCAGGTGCTGACGTTTGCACGCGCAGACAGTTTGTTACAACACAATCTGCAGAGCCAGATTGACGGCAAAGACGTGGAGGCAGCCAAGGCATCCCTCCGACAGTCACGCAGCTATGAGAATCCCGAAGTGCAGTTGATGCATAATCTCGTCAACCCTACCAACCACCGATGGCTCGACACGGGCAGGACGGGAGAGGATGATATCCAACTGAGTCAGCCTATCGCCATCGGAGGTCAGCACAAACGCATTGTTGAACAAAACGAGGCCTTGGTCAAGGTTGCCTAAGCTACCCGACAATTGTCATTTGCCGACCGACGGCGGGCCCTGCACGAGACGATGATCGACATCTACGTGCTCCAGCAGAAAGAAGAGATTAGTCAGCGACAGATCACTTCTGCCACTGCCATCCTTACAGCCTACAATGAGCAGGCGGCAAAAGGCAACATCCCCTCCATGGAGACATTCCGCATCAAGACTATGGTTTGTGGCTTGGAGCAAGACCTGACCGCCTTGAGACAGCAGGAACAGGACCTATGGAAAGACGTGCGGACTCAGATTGATGTTGCCCCACAGAAGTGCCGCCCCGAGTGCTCCTCCCTTGATTCCGACCTTCTGCTCCTGCATCAACGGATAGAGACTTCGCCCTTACCCCATCCGGCAATGAGCTGTGCCTTAGCCAGTGAAGAAGCTGCAGAGAAAGCCTGGAGAACGGAGAAAGCAGAGGCGCTGCCAAAGTTATCCCTGCAGGCTGAGTATGATAAGAATGGAAATATCGGCAGAAATTTTGTAGCCTTTGGAGTCAATGTCACCGTGCCCTTGTGGAACCGCAACAAAGGAAACATCGCGGCAGAACGCGCCAGATACAACCAGGAGACGCTGAAGAAGAATCTCTTGCACAACACGTTGTTGAAACAATGGCAGACCGACTATGCGAATGCGGTGACATGGAAGGAGACCGTTGACAAACAGTCGAAAGACCTGAGCGAGGAATTAGAAAAAGGCCTCCAAGCCACAGAAACACAGATGCTGCGCCATAACATCGGCATTTTAGCATTCGTAGACTATTACAACAACTATAAGGATGTGAGATATCAACTGCTCGAAGCCCAAGCAGAACTGTTGAAGGCGCATGAAGCCGTCAGATACGATTTAGCGGAATAGAAACAATATGACAACGAAGATGTTATTGCTAACGGCTGTTGCCGTCATGCTCGCGGCCTGCGCTGGAAAGGACAAGCAGGCTGCCAACGAGAAACGTTTGGACAGAGAAGAAAAGAGCAACGTGGTAGAGACGACGACAGTCACAGCGCAACCGGTGGGCGATGAGCTCGAACTCAATGGTGAGGTGGCGTGCGACGAGCGATTGCTACGTAAAGTCTTTATTCCTTGTACAGGCCGTGTGTCCGGTGTGAGTCACGTCGTAGGCGACTATGTGACGGCAGGGACACTGCTTGGCGTGGTACACAGTGAACAGGCTGCCGACTACCACAAAGGCCTTTCCGATGCCGATGCTGAGCTCCGCATGGCAGCGCGTGAATATCAGATGCAGAAGGACCTGCGCGCCTCCGGCATGGCTTCCGACAAAGATGTGGAAGCAGCCCACAATCGCGTCACGATGGCTCAGGCTGAGCGCCGCCGTCTCGCTACCGTGGCACGTATCGAAGGGTTGGGAGGTGCCAATGCCTTGCTCCGGGCACCTATCTCCGGATATATCACAGCCACGAATATCTTCAACGACAGCTACGTCAGTGAAGATACCAACAACGAGCCGGCCTTTGAGATTGCCGACCTGCGAAGGGTGTGGGTGATCGCCGATGTCTACGAGAGCGACATCAGCAAAATCCATACCGGTGATCCCGTTGTCGTCACTACCGTTGCCTACCAGGGCAGGAAGTTTACCGGACGTGTCGACAAGGTCAACAATGTCCTCGACCCCGACAGTCGCACCATGAAAATCCGCGTGACGCTCGACAATCCTCATGGGCTGTTGAAACCCGGCATGTTCGCTACCGCCCATGTCATGACGCAACGGCAAGGAGAGCGTCTGTGTTGTGTTCCGACAGAATCGGTCATCTTCGAGCATGGTCACAACTATGTCGTCGTAGCTGAGGGGAGCCGCTATGTGCGCCGCGCCATTGGCGTGGCTCACAACTCGTCTTCCTATACGTGGGTCCGTACGGGTCTGCATGAGAACGAGAAGATTGTCTCGAAAAATGCCTTGTTACTCTTTAATCATGCGTCATGAACAGATTTATCGATTTTATAATAGCTTTCTCCCTGAAACGCAAATATCTCATCCTGTGCCTCACCCTTCTGACCATCATCCTGGGCATATACTGCTTCAAAGAGACCCCCGTTGATGCCTTTCCCGATGTGACGAACACGAAAGTGACGATCATCACACAATGGCCGGGGCGTTCAGCGGAAGAAATAGAAAAATTTGCCACCATCCCTATCGAGATAGCCATGAACGCGGTGCAGAAGAAGACGGACATACGTTCAACGACACTCTTCGGCCTGAGTGTGGTGACGGTCGTCTTCGACGACCATGTCAATGACGAGTTTGCCCGGCAACAGGTCTATAACATGCTGAACGATGCCGACTTGCCGGAAGGCGTCACACCCGATGTGCAGCCGCTATCCGGTCCAACGGGCGAGATCTACCGTTACACGCTGAAGAGCAAGAAACGGTCGGCAAGGGAGCTAAAGACCTTACAGGACTGGGTCATCGAGCGTAAGCTCCGCAGTGTGCCGGGCGTGGCGGATATCGTGTCCTTCGGGGGTGAGGTGAAGACCTATGAGGTACAGGTCAATCCGAACCAGCTCGCTACCTATGGCGTGTCGAGTCTGGAGCTCTTCAATGCCATCTCCAACAGTAATGTGAACGTAGGAGGCGATGTCATCGAGCGTGGTCCGCAGGCCTACGTGGTCCGCGGCATAGGCCTCATCAACAACATCCATGAGATCGGCGATATCGTCGTGAAGAACATCCACGGTACCCCTATCCTCGTGCGCAATCTTGCCACAGTGCATGAGAGCCGCCAGCCCCGCCTCGGCCAGGTTGGCAGAGGCAATCAGGATGATGTCGTGGAAGGCATTGTCGTGATGCACAAAGGAGAGAATGCCGAGAAGGTCACCAGTGATCTCAAAGCGAAGATTCAAGAGATCCAGTACGATGACCTGCCAAAAGACGTGAAGCTCGTGCCGTTCTACGACCGTGACGATCTTGTTCACTTAGCCGTGCACACCGTCTTCCACAATGTCTTGGAAGGTATCCTTCTCGTCACCCTTGTCGTGTTTCTCTTCATGAAAGACTGGCGCACGACGGTCATCGTGGCGAGCGTCATCCCGCTGGCGCTGCTCTTTGCCTTCATCTGTCTCTATCTGAACCACATGAGTGCCAACCTGTTGTCGATGGGAGCCATCGACTTCGGTATCATCATCGACGGTGCCGTGGTCATGGTTGAGGCCTTGTTTGTGGTCTTGTCCTCCCAAGCCCGCAACATCGGCCTGGAGGCTTTCAACCGTCGCAGCCATCTCGGCTTGATCAGGCAGACAGCCCGCGGCAAGGCCAAATCGGTGTTTTTCTCCAAACTCATCATCATCACCGCCCTCATCCCTATCTTTTCCTTTCAGAAAGTGGAGGGCAAGATGTTCTCCCCCCTGGCCTTCACATTAGGCTTTGCCCTTCTCGGTGCCTTGATCTTCACGATGACCCTCGTCCCTGCCCTATCCTCGATGTTGCTGAAAAAGAATGTCGTAGAGAAAAAGAACCGATTTCTCATAGTTGTCTATTCGGTCACGGACCGATTCTTTGCCGTGTGTCAGCGCAACAGCAGGAAAGTAGTCGGCATTGCCCTTGTAGCGATGGCAGCAGGACTGAGTTGCTTCTCGCTCTTAGGCACGGAGTTTCTACCGGAGATGAACGAAGGGTCTATCTATGCCCGTGCCACCCTGCCTTCGAGTGTATCGCTTCAGGAGAGTGTACGCTTAGCCGACAGGTTCCGCACCATCCTCCGCTCGTTTCCAGAGGTCAGCGAGGTGATGACCCAGACCGGCCGTCCGAATGACGGAACCGATGCCACAGGATTCTACAATATCGAGATGTTCGTCAAGATGCACCCGGAAAGCGAATGGAAGACAGGACGCAGCAAGGAGCAGCTCGTCGACGACATGAACAAGCGCCTGAGCGTCTATCCGGGGATCGATTTCAACTTCTCACAACCGATCAGTGACAACGTGGAGGAAGCCGTGAGTGGTGTCAAAGGCGCCATCGTCGCCAAGGTGTATGGCAAAGACCTTTACACTTGTGAACGCCTGGCTGATCAGGTCTACCGCACGATGAAACCCATCCGCGGTATCACCGACCTCGGCGTGATCAAGAATATCGGACAACCGGAGTTGCAGATCAATATCGATGAGGACAAACTGGCCCGCTACGGGGTGAGCAAGGCTGATGTGCAGAGCATCATCGAGATGACCATCGGCGGAAAAGCTGCCTCGCAGGTCTATGAGGGAGAGCGCAAGTTCAACCTTGTGGTACGCTATGAGAAGCCGTTCCGTGACCGCGCTGAAACGATCGCCCAGATCAAGGTGCCGTCGCAGGACGGTCAGATGGTGCCGATCCGTGAACTCGCCTCTATCCGCACCATCACCGGACCACTCATCGTTTACCGTGAGAACCACTGCCGCTATTGCGCCGTGAAGTTCTCCGTGCGCGACCGCGACATGGGGTCAGCTGTCGATGAGAGTCGTGACAAGGTGGCCAAGGCCGTACACCTTCCGGCAGGATATAAGATAACTAAAGTTTCCCACTTGCAAATAGCTTGCCCTTAAAGTCTTAAAAATCAAGAGAAAAGAGAAGGAATGCCCAAAAGTTTTTGTATCTTTGTAGTGC
>ONBC01000143.1 GCA_900315955.1 uncultured Prevotella sp. | reverse complement strand
GAGCTATCATCGCCAGTGAGGAAGAAAAGAAGGAATTTGTCAGACTCTTCGGTGCCTTGCTGCGTGTGCTGAACATCTTGCAGGCCTTCGACCAGTTTGTCGGGCATGAGCTCATCAGTGAGCGCGACATGCAGGACTACTTAGGTATGTACAACGACATCTACCAGGAGATGAAGCCAGGCAGACACGAAAAAGAGGAGATCAAGGACGACCTCGTCTTTGAGATGGAGCTCGTCAAGCAGGTGGAGATTAATATCGACTATATCTTGGCACTTGTCAAGAAGTATAAGGATCAGAACAGTCAAGACCGTGAGGTGACGCTGCGCGACATCGACCGGGCGATCAAGTCGAGTCTGCAGATGCGCGACAAGAAAGAACTCATCGATGCTTTTGTCAAGGCCATCACGCCGGGCAGCGACGTGGATGATGACTGGAACACCTTTGTGCGCACGAAGATGCAGGAAGAGATCAACGACATCATCACCACCGAGCATCTGAAAGACGCACCCGCACGCAAGTTCATACGTGACAGCTTCGACAATGGCTATGTACAGACCGAGGGCACCGGCATCGCCGACATCATGCCTCCTCTCAATCCGTTCAAGAAAGATGCGGGACGTGAGGAAAAGAAGACAGCCATCCTCGATAAGATCAAAGCCCTCTTCAACAGGTTCTATGACCTCGTGGGACCGGTGTCGACGGATGATTCCGGTGCCGAAGTCTCGAAACGCTACCGTCTGCCGGAAGCCGGTCAGGATGACCTTTCCATGGCAGCAGAACCTAATTCTCTATCTTCCACTCCGTGATCGTGCGCTCCTCTGTGGAGAAGCGGATGCCGACCTTGACGATGCGTCGGCCGTCGGCTTCGTAGGGGATGGCATAGCCCTTGTCGTCGATCTGCGTGAGCGCTTCCTCCACGGTACCGTCGAGCTTCAGCTCCATGACGTAGATGGTGGTGTCAGTCTTCAGGAGGATGTCCATCCTGCCTTTTGCCGTGCGCACCTGACTGTAGACATACTGGCTGAGGAAGGAGAACATCACGTAGAGCATGGCCGTGAAATGACCCTCTGAAGTGGGCGCATCCTGCAATGTCCCCTCCTGATAGGGGATGCCGGCAAAGAAAGCGCGGGCCAGGGTGAGACTCTCGTCCATGTCGTCCTTACGCAGGGCAAGGTACATCTTGGCGGCAGTATTATTGGTGAGGTTCACGTTCTTGGTGACATAATACGGCACGAGGGTGCGCATCAGTCCCACCTTCACTTCCTCGTTGGGGTAGCCGAGCCGGTACAGGTTTACCACCGGGTCATAATCTTTGATGGTGAGGTAGCCGCTTTGGTAGAACAGTGGCAGAATGCTCTGCATATCCTCCGTAGGCGCGTCAAACTCCTCCGGCGCCGCCTCGCTGCCATCGATCTGTGTGAGGTCGGCATGAAACTTCTTCATCATATTGACCAGGAACGTCGGTGTGCCGGTGGAGAACCAATAGTTGTTGAAAGCATCGTCATCCATGGCGGAGAGCAGACTGAAAGGATTGTACACGCCCTCAGAGTGATACGCGAAATGATAACCATCGTATTTGAGTTTCAGTTTTGCCAGCACCTCGTCTTTGGTCATGTTGTTTGCCGTGCCAAGCTCAGCGATGCCCTCTTGGAAGTTGTCCATCATCTCCCGCTCCGTAATACCGCATATCGAAGCATATTTGGGATTCAGGGAGATGTTCTTAAGGTTGTTGATTTGTGAGAAGATGCTGAGCTGCGAGAACTTGGAGATGCCCGTGATGAAGACGAAACGGAGGTAGGGGTCGAGGTCCTTGAGCGGTGAATAGAACGACTGCAGTTCCGTACGCATCGGCTCCAGCCTGTCGCTGTCGTGGAGCACGGTGAGCAACGGGGCGTCGTATTCATCGATGAGCACCACTACCTGTGTGCCGGTCTTCTTGTAGATATCCTCTACGAGTCGCCGGAAGCGTATCGTGATGTTGAGACTGTCTCGGTGAGACTGTCTCGGTTCTCAATGCCGTATTCTTCTTCCGCAGATCCCAACTGGTATTGTATCAGACTGTCGAGGTCCTCCACGGTACCCCGCTTGGCAGAAGCCAAAGAGAAGTGGAGCACGGGATAGTGCTTCCACTCCGTCTCGAGCTTTTCTATGGCGAGCCCCTTAAACAATTCTTTCCTTCCGGAGAAATAAGCGTTAAAGGTACTCGTCAGCAATGACTTGCCGAAGCGGCGCGGACGCGACAGAAAAACGAATTTGCCAGGGTGGCAAACATCGTACACGTATTGAGTCTTGTCAACATACAAGAACCCTTTGGTGCGGATCTCACTGAATGTCTGTATTCCTATCGGATAGTATACC
>ONBC01000101.1 GCA_900315955.1 uncultured Prevotella sp. | reverse complement strand
CTTCGGGCTATTATTTACGTAGTGGTCTCAACTTTTTTATCCAACTGGTGTAAAATCAGAATAATTTTATGTAAGTTTGCAAGCAAAGACTTTCATGCGCTATGGTATACTATCCAATAGGAATACAGACATTCAGCGAGATCCGCACCAAAGGGTTCTTGTATGTTGACAAGACTAAGTTCGTGTACGATGTTTGCCACCCCGGCAAATTCGTCTTTCTGTCGCGTCCCCGCCGCTTCGGCAAGTCTCTGCTGACAAGCACCTTTGACGCTTATTTCTCCGGAAAGAAAGAATTGTTCAAAGGGCTGGCGATAGACAGCCTTGAGACGGAGTGGAAACACTATCCCGTGCTGCACTTCGACCTCAGTGACATCAAGAAAGGCACCACGGAAGAGTGTGAGCTCAACCTCCACTCACAGTTAGAGGATTTCGAGAGAGCGTATGGTTGCGAAAAAGCCTCCGACGACCTCACGATACGGTTCCGCGAACTGGTGAAGAACATCTCCCGGAAGATGGAGTCGCAGGTTGTCGTCCTCATCGACGAGTACGACGCGCCGTTGCTCACCGTGCTCCACGACAGCGAACGGCTCGAGCCGATGCGTACCTTGCTGCAGTCGTTCTATTCACCGCTGAAAAAGTTGGACCAGTACCTCCGCTTCGTCTTCATCACCGGTATTTCCAAGTTCTCGCAGCTCAGCATCTTCTCGCAAATCAACAACCTTAAGAACATCTCCATGAACCCCAAATATGCTTCGATATGCGGTATTACGGAGCGGGAGATGATGGACAACTTCCAAGAAGGCATCGACGAGCTTGGCAAGGCAAACAACATGACCCATGACGAGGTGCTGGCAAAACTGAGACTCAAATATGACGGTTATCATTTCGCGTATCACTCTGACGGCGTGTACAATCCTTTCAGTCTGCTCTCCGCCATGGATGACGCTGCTTTCAACAACTATTGGTTCTCCACCGGCACACCGACGTTCCTGGTCAATATGATGAAGAAGTTTCATGCCGACCTCACACAGATCGATGGCAGTGAGGCGGCACCGGAGGAGTTTGACGCGCCCACGGAGGACATGCAGAGCATCCTGCCATTGTTCTATCAGAGCGGTTACCTCACCATCAAGGCTTATTATCCCGTGGTGAACATGTACCGGCTCGGTTATCCCAACGAGGAGGTGAAGGTGGGACTGATGCGTACCCTCGTGCCGTATTACGTCACCAGGAATGTGAACCTCACCAACAATACCGCCGCCAAGATGTATCTTGCCCTGCGAAAGGACGATATAGACGAGTGTCTCACCCTGGCGCGTGCTTTCTTTGCCGCCATCCCCTATCAGGAGGGCACGTTGCAGGATGCACCCACATCGGAGGGCCATTTTACGGCTATGCTCTACGTGATGTTCTCCTTCCTCAATGTCTATGTCTATACCCAGGTGCGCACGGCAAAAGGCAGGATGGACATCCTCCTGAAGACCGACACCACGATCTACGTCATGGAGCTGAAACTCGACGGCACCGTGGAGGAAGCGCTCAAGCAGATCGACGACAAAGGTTACGCCATCCCCTACGAGGCTGACGGCCGCCGCATCGTCAAGGTCGGCATCCGTTTCTCCTCCGAGGAGCGCACGATCACGGCGTGGAAGATAGCGTGAATGAATATCTTTGTGGCACATTCTATATTTCACAAGACCGAAGAATGACAGAGAAGAAAGGACTGGTTCTTGAAGGAGGGGCCTTACGCGGATTATTCACGGCAGGCGTGATGGATGTCATGATGGAGAATGGCATTGAGTTTGATGGACTCATTGGCGTATCGGCAGGTGCCGCTTTCGGCTGCAACTACAAAAGCCGACAGCCGGGACGTGTCATCCGTTACAACAAACGCTACGCCCACGACTGGCGATATTGCAGTGTGAAGTCGCTGCTCAAGACGGGTGACCTCTTCGGAGCCGAATTTGCCTATCACATGTTGCCCGACGAGCTGGATAAGTTCGATGTATCGACTTTTGACTGTCATCCCATGGAGTTTTATGCGGTCTGCACCGATGTCCTGACGGGTGAGCCCGTCTACCAACGTCTGATGCATCATGGCTATGCGATGAATGAGTGGATACGGGCTTCTGCCTCTATGCCATTGGCCTCAAAGGTCGTAGCGGTAGAAGGCCATCAGCTCCTTGACGGCGGCATCGCCGACTCTATCCCGCTGAGGTTCTTTGAGCAACAAGGATATAACAAGAATGTAGTGGTCTTGACGCAGCCCAAGGGGTATGTCAAGAAGCCCAATCCACTGATGCCGCTTATCCGACTTCAACTTCACCGTTACCCCCAGTTTCTTAAGGCAACGGCTGAAAGGCACATCATGTACAATGAAGAGACGGAATATGTAGCCCGGCAGGAAAAGGACGGAAAGGCGTTTGTCATCCGGCCAAAATCGACCTTGCCCATCAACCATATCACGCATGACCCGGAGCTGATGCAGGAAGTGTATGAAGCTGGGCGTAGCGCCATGCAGGCACGATTGGCAGCCCTAAAGTCATTCCTTATCAACTCATACGAAGCCTAAAAATCTTAAAGATGGCAACGCCGTTCGCCACGCATGCCATCGTGCCTCAGCCGTGTCACGATCGCACTACGTCTGTGTCACGATCGCACCACGTCTGTGTCACGATGCGACTTCAACGTGAATAAAGCGAAGACAAGGAATAAGGGAGGAGAGTAACTTATAATAACAGAATAAAACAGTGATATAATGATCATTTTTAAGACTATCTTGGGGAAACTCTTTCCAAAAGACCTTTGGGATGCCCGCACCAAGCGTTTCTTCTGGTGCCTTGCCGCCAAATTCATCATCTTCGACCTCATCTGGTGTTCTCAGACCACCTTCTCGTCGCTGTCGATGATAGACTTGTATATCAATACCTTCTTCGTCGTGCTTCTGCTGTTGCTGCCTTACTTAGTCAGCCGCAGCCGTATTGTAGAGAGCGTGGTACTGATAGCCCTTGACCTGCTGCTCATCAGCAACCTGATGTACAGTCGCACCTATAACGCCCTCATTCCATTAAACAGCTACGCCGCCGCAGGCAATCTCAGCGACTTCACAGCCTCCGTTGTCGACTCCATGCGCTGGATCGATGTGCTGTTCCCCCTGACAAGCCTCGTGGCTATCATCAGCGTGGCAAAGACGAAACATGCTGAAGGGGTCTCGCAAGCCAGGCGCTGGAAACAGTACGGCCTCACCACGACCGTGGCGTTTGCCCTGACAATGGCGTTTATCCTTCCGCGGGGCGGCCTGAAGAAATCTTTTGAGCACATGCAGAATGCCAACTATTATACCTGCACAGCGCCGGTGTATACAGTCTTTGGCAACATGCTCCACGACGCTATGGAGGAACAGGCACCCTTCACCCGAGCCATGCAGAACAGGATAGACCGCTGGGAAGCCCTGAAGCCCGTCTATAAGCCGCTGCCCGACATCATAGGGCGCCGCACCAGTCTTGTGGTCATACTCTGTGAGTCGCTGGAGAGCTGGGTCATCAACCGTAAGATAGAAGGCAAAGAGATAACACCCTGTCTCAACGCCGCCATAGCCGAGAAGTCGACACTTTATGCGCCGTATGTGCTCACACAGGTCAAAGGAGGGCGCAGCATCGACTGCCAGCTCATGCTCAACGCCGGCATGCTGCCCATACAGAACGGTTGCTATGCCATGACAAATCTCAGCACCTCCTACTACTCTCTCACCAAGGCCATGCACCAGCAGAACCATTCGAGAAGCTACCTGCTCTCGGTGGACAAGCCGGTGACATGGAACCAGCAGATGGTGGCACGCGATTTCGGTATCGATACCCTCGTCATGCGCGACTGCTGGGTCAACGACGAGAAAGTGGGATCACGTAAGAAACTCGGAGACGCCTCCTTCATGCGACAGGCCGTGAAAAAGATGAAAGAGAAGCAGCTATGGCCTGTAGGACAAAACGCCTACATGCAGTTTGTGACTTATTCCGGGCATAACCCCTTCATCCTTCCCGACCACCTGAAACGCATCCATCTCAAAGGCAGCTATCCCACCAAGATGGCGGATTATATCTATATGGCCAACTATACCGACTATGCTCTCGGAGAACTGCTCAGCTACCTGAAATCGCGGCCCGATTATAAAAACATGATGATCGTCATCACCGGCGACCACGAAGGGCTCGCCGCCGACCGCGCAGACATTCTGAAGGCTGAAACGGCACGCGGCATCGTCTCACCCAAACAATTCACTCCGTTCATCATTGTCAACGCTCCCATAGGATTACATTATGACAAGGTCATGGGACAGATAGACATGTATCCTACCGTGCTCAACCTGATGCACCTCGACCACTATGCGTGGAAAGGTATGGGACAGAGCATCCTCGATCCCAACAAATATCCCGTTGCCGTGGGATCAAACATGAACGTTGAAGGGAGAGCGCCTAAAAAGGAGATCAATCGCCTGAAAGAAGCGTTCTATGTGTCTGACCTGATGATCAGATACAATAAAATAAAGTGACCCGGACAACCGAAAGGATTGCATCGTCAGTATCATCTTGAACAGCACCCTCTCACCGTCGAGGACCAGGATGAGGACATCGAAGGGAGTGAGGTGCCCGGAGAGTCTCTGACCGGCATCGAAACTGAAAAGCGTCACGGCGCCTACGCAGGCTATGAGCAAACAGAAGTCGACATCATGGAAGCTGCTGGACGTTCTGACGTGCGTATTCAACGGGAGACATTCCAAAAGTCTGACTAAAGCACTTCGAGAAATAGCTCTGCGTAGAGAATCCCACCATATACATCACCTCTGATACCGCAAAACGGCCTTGTTTGAGCAGAACAGCAGCCCGCCGCATCCTCAACTGGCGAATATAATTGACAGGAGTATAGCCAGTGACGGATTTAACACGGCGATAGATTAGTTTTGTACCAAATCCCGTCAACTCGGTCAACAGCTGCACATTGAGGTTGGCATCTGCCAAATGTTCTTCTATCATAGCGGTAACAGCTTTCACCACCACATCTTCATTGACTTCAAGATGCTTGGGACCATTCGAAGATAATTGTGTATCTCTCTCCGCAGTCTCGTTTTCTCCATCAAGTTTCTGTGGCTCTTCTGAACGAGACGTTTCACGGATTCCCTTCAGACTATGAACTTTGTTGCTTAGTCTGATAACAACCGTGGTCTGTCCGTCTTCTGATTCTTCTAATGACACCTTGGCGCCCATTGCTCGCACACATTTATTCATCAATGCGAATCGGTTCTCACCGTAAGACATAAGAGCCAAACGATGCTTATCCGAGTCAAGGAATGGTTGCTTCATATTAAGATGCAAGACGGCATTATTCTCGTTAAATCCAGCAGACAACACAACATTTCCGTGTACAAGGGTATCGTCATCGGCAAACTTCACTATTGCGTCCAACAATCCTAACATAGCGACGACATCCATATCCATCATCAACTCAGAATAATCGGTAAAGAAAGATATTGGTGTCCGCTAAATAGATATAACGACTTATGGAATCCCTTTGGTTTAAAGAAATCCCGCTCTAAGCATTATGCGACAAGCCCCTCCTTCAATTT
>ONBC01000103.1 GCA_900315955.1 uncultured Prevotella sp. | reverse complement strand
ACTCCATAGCAATACGGATATAGTTGGCGTTGTTCACATGGCCGTTATAGTCAATATCGTTGTGGGTTACGGCGACAGAGGCCTGCTCTTTGAAAGCAGTATCTTTGGGCAGAATGATTCGTCGCTCACCGTAGGTCATGTCCTTCTTAGACTCAATCATCACCGTCTTGAGAACATTATCGGGTATTCTCTGCAATTTGCCGCTTATGCGGTCGACGAAGGCTCCCATTGACCAGGTCTTATAGCATACGTTGCCGTCGGAGTCATAGATGAACGTGTTGCGGAAGCCAAACATAGGCTTGACATCAAAGACCGATGTCTCCGTTCGGAGTTTTTCCTTGAACCGCGGTACTCTTACAATCTCCACTTGTCTTGAGGCCAGCAGTTGTGAAAGTCTTCACGCCAGGTTCTGACTCTATCCACATCTCAGAGCAGTCTTGCATCATCTGAAACGCTGAGAACAATTTCAGGTTGCCGTCCTTGTCACACGTGCTTGTCGTTACAATGTTGTCAATGCTATACATTTCTCATCTATTTTTTCAATGAAATCACCGTTTGCTATCTAACCAGTGACTGTGTGCAATTATCTTATAGTGGTACAAAAATACAGAAATTATTTGTCGCTCGAAAGAAATATCGTATCTTTGTGGCATAGAAGATATTTATTTAATAAAAAATGAGTTCAATCAAGGTTCACATCTTGCACAGATATAGAGCATGACCTCTTGGTTCTCCATGAAGAAGTTCTCTACAATGGCAATAATCGTCTCACGGACTTTAGGGTCGCGAGGCGATTTCTTGTTATTACCATTGATTATTGAGAACTGATAGGTTTCAGTTATAGGCATGGTGGTATCATCCTTGTCAAAGCCTGAAGCATACTGTACACCTGAATCAGTGAGAAAACTCACAAAGTGTACGTTCGGTATAGGTGTAACCTTATACGGAGCTTTAGCATTGATCTTTTCAATGTTCAACTTCATAATGCTTCGATGTAAGTCGGCTTCTGGCCTGTTCTCTTTTCATAGTCTTTAACCAACCAGTCAGTCATTTTATCAATGGTATTCTGCTTATTCTGCTTGACCTCTTTCCGCCACTGCAGCGCTTGTTCTCTTGTCATTTCCATATTTTTGAGTTTTTTGCTCTACATTGCAAAAATAGGGATTTTTCTATGAGCCATCCAATTTTATTCGTTGTTTTTTGCTTTTATCGCGGTTATTTTTAATCTCGTGCTTGGGTTTTCAACCTCCAAAATATGTTCTCCGATGGGAACGTTGACGCTTCCCTTACCAAGTTTATGGGGGCGTGCGAGAATTTTCCATTCCTCGTTGTCACATTGTTTCATCAGGTGGTGGGCGGGATAACCCCGCCTTACTATGGGAATGGCTGGATAGTTACTTCAATTTATATTTATGCATATTGAAATAATAATAAGCGAGAACGATACATTTCGAAAAAAAATGTCGTATATTTGCCGACGAAAGCAATATCAAAAGAAAGGTGTTTATGAAATTCGGATTCAGAAAGCTGTCGATCAAGAGAAGTATCCCGGCTGATGCGGTTGGCACTGGCACCTTTCGGGAATGAGATAGTGAACAACGACTTCTGAGACAACGGCGACATGATAACTAAAGTTGCTTTTCAGAGGTTGCGCCGCATGTCAGAGCTTTCACTCCTTGTGGCTATACAAGCAACGATGTTATTCTCTTGTCGGGCAGCTCTATTATGATTGACATTATGAATATAAAGATACAGGCACTTCATTTCGACGAGCTCACTGCGCGTCAACTGTTTCATATTTTGAAACTGAGGCAAGATATATTCTTCGTAGAGGAGAATATTATTTATCCCGACCTTGATGACATGGACGAAGACAGCATCCATGTCTTTGCCACCACAGAAAAGGACAACAAGACTATTATCGTATCCTATGCCCGGGTATATTTCGATCCTGTGGAGAAGCATGTTAAGGTAGGACGCGTGGCGACAGCTGCCGCTTATCGTGGACAGGGCATTGGCGGAAAGGTAATGAGACGCTGCTGCGAGGTGGCACGGGATCGCTTTAAAGCTTCTGAAGTATGGCTTGATGCCCAGCTCCATGCCGTTGGTTTCTACAAGTCAATGGGCTTCCAGGTCGTCTCCGATGTATTCATGGAAGCCGGCATTGAACATGTTAGAATGATATGGAGGAATCTTTTTATATGTAATCATCCCAGATTTTCGTTAGCCTCCTTTTCATAGAGCTCTATAGGAAGGCTGTCTGGATCTTGCAGGAACGTAAAACGCTTGCTGGTATACTCATCTATGCGAGCGTCTTCATGCGCAATGCCGAGCCTGTCCAGTTCCTCCATTGCATCATCCAGCGAATCCACCTCAAAAGCGAGATGGCGAAGACCTGTCGCCTCCGGACGTGAAACACGGTGGGGTGGGGAAGGAAAAGAAAATAATTCTATGACATACTGTCCGTTGAGCGCAAGGTCTGTCTTGTACGACTGACGGGCTGTTCGATAATGCTCGGCTATTACGGTCATGCCGAGTACTTGCGTGTAAAAATCCAGACTGCGCTTATAATCGGAGCAGATGATGGCAATGTGGTGTACTTTTCTAAGATTGAGCATGGGTATATTATTTTATTGATTCATAAGTGATTACCTCCACCATTTACTGAATGTCTGCCGCTTGTTTAGCTTTACCTGTTCACCGATACGAGGGGTGAGCAACTGCCAGGGTTTGCCCTGAGCATTGGAATAGATGCTGTCGAGCGGCTCCGTCCAGGAGTGGTTGGCAAGGGCATATTTTGAGTTATGGTAGGTCAGCACGCGACGGGCACCGAGTTCGCTGATGACTGTTGGCAGTTCACGGGGGAGCGTGTGGATATAGCGCCAACCCTCATCATACTGTCCGTTTTCCAAAATGGCGAGGTCGATGCCCGGATATTGCTCACCAAACCTTTTGAACCTTTCGTCGTAGCCTCCGTCGCCAGAAACGAAAATGCGGCGCGGACCGTCGATGAGGTAGGAAGCCCATAGCGTTTTGTGCTGTCCCATACGGCCGGAGAAATGGCGTGTAGGCAGACAGCGGAGGGTGATCGAGTCGTTGACGACAATGCTGTCCTGCCAGTCAAGGTCGTGAATCCTTTTCGGGTCGTAGCCCCAGTATTCAAAGTGCTCGCCGATGCCGAGGGCACAGACCACCTGACCGACACGGTCTTTCAAAGCCGTCACCGTCTTCCAGTCGAGATGGTCCCAGTGGTCATGGGTGATGACAAGGTAATCGACTTCGGGAATATCATCGACAGTATAGACATCAGCGCCTTTGAACGGGCGCATGAACCACCACACGGGCAATCTGTTGGTCAGCACGGGGTCGAAGAGAAAGCGCACGCCACCGGTCTGAATAAAGACTGTGGAGTGGCCAAGCCAGACGCAAACCTCTTCAGAGCGAGGAATGTCCTTCAGCGATGATTTGGCTGTTGGCACGTTGCTGTCAGGATGCAGATTTTTCACCTTGCCAAACAGAAACTTATACATCTGAGCGAAGAAGCCGTCATCACCTGTCAGCGTCGGTGTCTCGTGCATATTGACAAACTCACCGTCGCGCCATTGTGGCGACCGCTTACACCGTTCCAACCGTTCTCCACGCGGCTGACGGCCTACAGCCACCCAGAACTCGTAGCCTTGCCAGCATATAAACAAAGCCACTACCAATAGAATGCAGTATATCATCGTTCGCTTCATCTTTTCTTGTATTCTGTTACCGTCTGTCCCGTCCATGTGCTGAAGGCACGAAGAAACGAAGTGGTATCCTGGTAGAATACGTATTTCATCTTTATCTTATTGTGTGTGCTAAGTTACATATAATTTGTGAATTCTTTGATAGTTGCATTTCATAATTTTGCTTCGTCATCAGTTTCATGGGGATGACCGGTGTCATTTGGTGGATTTCCGAGTGCGAAGGTACGACAAAATGTGCAACATCTCCGTGGATATTGCGCCAACCATGTGGCAGATTGTGCCAAAATAATTATATGGGAACCATGGTGCCGATGGGCTGATGGGTCTCATGAGGAAAGTGGTGGCGATGTGTCGAGCGTAAAAAAGCGTTGAAATGTTTGGTAAATCCAAATAAATTAAATAAATTTGCTATTGACGAAGAAGCCCAAGCGAAGTGAGGAATTAATCAATCAAAACATAATACGGATAAATATGGAAAAAGAGAATTTGAAGGAGATATATCTTGCCGGAGGATGCTTTTGGGGCACCGAGCATTACTTTAAGCAGATTGATGGAGTGGTGGACACAGAGGTCGGCTTTGCCAACGGCACGACCGCTAACCCAACATATAAAGAGGTATGTACCGACAAGACCGGCTTTGCCGAGACCGTCCATGTCACGTACGATCCCGCAAAGGTTTCATTGAAGTTCCTGTTGGAGATGTATTTCAAGGCCATCAACCCAACAAGCATTAACCGCCAGGGCCACGACACCGGAACGCAGTACCGCACCGGCGTCTATTACACCGACAAGGATGACGAGGCGGTCATCAACGAGTTCTTTGCCGAAGAGCAGAAGCACATCAACGGAAAGATTGCCGTTGAGAACCAGCCTTTACAGAACTTCTACAAAGCGGAGGATTACCACCAGGATTATCTCGACAAGAATCCCGACGGCTACTGCCATCTGCCGCAAAGCTTGTTCGAGTTTGCGCGCAAGGCAAAGGACACAAAGAAATGATACTCAATCAAACTGTATTGAGATGAAGAAGAATATATTACTGACCATGTTGCTTCTGATGGCAACAATGACCTTCGCAGCCTGCACAGGGAAGAAGAGTAGTTTACAAAAGGACGCTGCTGCCCAGACAGACACGTTCAAGACCCAGAGCGGCAAGGAAATTATCTTTACCGCCATCAAACATGGCAGTATCCGCATCACGTTTGACGGTCGTGAGATAGAAGTGGACCCGGTGCGTGGCTTGAAGCCGACGACGGATTATAGCACCTATCCCAAAGCTGACTACATCTTCGTGACACATGAGCACTTTGATCACTGCGACACAGCAGCTATCCGTCAACTGGAAAAGCCAACGACCATAATCATCACGAATGCCAACTGTGCCAAAATCATCGGCAAGGGCAAGGTCATGCACAATGGCGACCATCTGCGGCTGGCTGATGACATCCGGGTGGATGCCGTGCCGGCGTACAACACCACTCCGGGTAAAGAGAAATACCATCCCAAAGGGCGTGACAACGGTTTCATATTGACTCTTGGCGGTTTCCGTGTATATATCTCCGGCGATACCGAGGATATTCCAGAGATGCGGAACATCAAAAACATTGACGTGGCTTTCCTCTCCACCAACCAGCCGTTCACCATGACACCTGAGCAGACAGCCCGCGCCGCCAAGCTCATCAAACCCAAGGTGCTCTTCCCTTATCATTACTCCGATACTCACATTCAGATGGTTGCCGACCTGCTCAAAGGAACCGGCATCGACGTGAGAATAAGGAATTACCAATAATATAATATCGCACCAATTATGATTGACGAAATACTGGAGAACAACCGCCGCTTCGTTGCCGGGAAGGGCTACGAGAAGCATATTACCGATGGCAAGCCGTCAGGCAAGACGCTTATTGTCACATGTATGGACACCCGTCTGAGCGTGATGCTGCCTGAGGCATTAGGCATCAAGAATGGTGAG
>ONBC01000148.1 GCA_900315955.1 uncultured Prevotella sp. | reverse complement strand
GTGCCGTGGGTGAGCTCATGATAAGCCTGCTGACCCTTCACGTTGAGCACGTTGTTGGTGAAGTTGTCATACTCGTCGACAATGAGATAGAGCTTGAGCCGTGACTTTTTAGCTTCCAGTCTGACAATATTAAGCTTACCGGCAGCCGTTTTCTCGCTATGAACTTTCTCAACGATCTGCGGATTATAGTAGCGCTGATAGTTATCGATGAACGAATCCATCACTTGCCCACAGTAAGTATTGAAGTTCTCGTAGAGGTTTTCCAGGTCACTCCCTACCATGGAGAAGTCGAGATGCAGCACCTGAAACTCGCCCTGCTCCGGTGTGGGATGATCAGCGACATAAAGTCCCTTGAACAACTCTTGGAAGTTGGCCTTCTCATTGATATCGTAGTAGGTCTCCAACATGTCGAGGAACAGGCTCTTGCCGAAGCGGCGCGGACGGACAAGGAAGAGGAAGTGTCCGGCCCGTTCCATCTTCTCGAAGAATATCGTCTTGTCGACAAAATATAGATTCTCGTTCCTTACCTGCTTGAAGTCGGCAATGCCATAGGGTATGCGCTTGAAATTCGTGCTCATAATGTCACCTTGTTATATTCATGTGCAAATATAACGAAAAGAAGTGGAACGTGAAAGGAAAACCGCTGTTTTATTTTCGACTATCTCCTATCTGGCGTGGACCCATCAAAACCTGCGTAAATTCCGACTCCGCCTGCAAAGTTAGTGAAAACGAGTGGAATAGGAATTAAAAGTCAGATTCTGTATATCGCATTAAAAAAGGCCGGCAAGAAATTGCCGGCCTTTATGGTGCTTAGATAGCTAACTGCTTACTTCACTGGTGTAGGAACAGCCACAATCTCATTGTTGTGGCCCTGAAGAGCCTTGTTGTTGTTCACCTCATCCTCAGGGATAATCCACAGCATGATTTTGGACTCTGCCGGGATGTTGTAGGTAACACTGGCTTCGTAGTTAGCACCACGGCGGTCGATAGGTTTCTTCAGACGCATGATGTCGAAGTAAGAGAAGCCCTCACCCCAAAGCTCTACACGACGCTGGAACCATACAGCTTCCTGTACGCCTTCTGCCGTCGTAGCATTGCAGGTGTAGTTTCCTGTACGCCTTCTGCCGTCGTAGCATTGCAGGTGTAGTCGGGGTCGCGGTACGTGCGGACAAAGTCCTCAAGGATCTTCTTACCGCCGGCAACATCGCCACTCATAGCCTTACCCTCTGCCTGAATGAGAATCATCTCCTCCACACGCATCAAAGGCACGTCGCAGGCGTTGGTCTCATTGCCATACTTATTCTGGTATGCACCGAACTTCACGTTCAGTGTTGATCAGATAGTCGGGATTAACGATAGGAGAGTTGAGCTTGCTGTCAAGCCACCAGCCCTTGCGCACGTCAGTGGAAGGAATCTCATTCCACAGCTTGCTGTTGATGGCACGGTAAGCATACGACGGAGAATAACCATTACCCGTGAAAGAGCTCATCATAGACGGGAAGTTCAAGATACCTGTCTGTACAATGTCACTGGTCTCGTTGACATCCATACCCCAGATCCAGTTGCTGGCAGAGATGTCGTTGAAGCCCGGCTGAGCAGCATCTTCACGGCTCAGCGGAGTGTAACCCTCAGCAGCCTTTGCTGCATCATCGGCAGCAGCTTTCCAGGTCTGCATGACCAGTTCTGTGCGGGCACGAAGACCGTAAGCCACCTGCTGGTCAATGTTGGCCTTACCGCTTCGGCTTGCGCCATCCAGCAGGGTGACGGCATTGTTCAAGTCATCCATGATAAAGTCATAGACATCCTTGACAGTGGCACGGGGGTTGTCAGAAGCCTGCTCAGCAGTGGTGGTCTCTTTGACAATAGGCACGCAGAGCGCATCCTCGTGACCTTTGTAAGTGAACTGGTACATCTGAGCCAGATTCAGATAGCAGAAGGCACGCATGGCCAGAGCCTTGCCACGAGCGGCAGCAGCTGCACTGTTGTCTTTGTAAGAACTTTCTGTAGCAGAAATGATGGCGTTGGCCTGAGAAATGTTCTTATACTGCTGGTTCCAAAGGAAGTAAGTGATATCGCTCTTGTCCGTGCGGTCGTTGAAGCGCAG
>ONBC01000104.1 GCA_900315955.1 uncultured Prevotella sp. | reverse complement strand
TGCGCGACCATTATGACGGCATCCGTCCGGCTTACCACTTAAATAAGGTGCATTGGAATGATGTTTTTCTCGATGAGATTGATGGTGATATGGTAAAAGGCCTTATTAATCAGTCTTATCGGCTTGTACTCAGTAAACTGCCCAAGCGATTAAGAGAAAGGTATATTATCAAACAATGACTATGGAATCAAGAAAAGATATGCGTGTGAGTTCTTGAAAGAAGAATTAGGGGAATGATGAACGTAGAGGGACTCCGGAAAGATTTCTTTATTTATCCTCGGTTCATCCATCGTCCTCAGGTTCCTTTCGTTGCCCTCGTCCGATTTGAATAAAGATTAGCTTCACTCGGCAAATTTGAAGTAAACTTCCTTTGCACTCGCTTGCAAATCTTTTCTGAACTTCACTGACATTTATGCAATATCCGTACCTATAAGCAAATGGTGACAAATCGTGCTATCATTGTCAGCAATGCTTAAAATATTTACACTTTGCTGACAACAGTGGCACTGCCTTAAGTTTTATTCTGCTATCTCGGTGAGCGTTCCAGTGGTGGAGTCGATGATAAAACCTTCTGCCACCTAAACCATCTTCACTTCACCCTTCTTAATGCCTAATGCCTCAGGCAGCATCACACTCAGACGGGTGTCCATACACGTGACGGTAAGCGACTTGCCAAACGGCTTGCCATCAGTGACATGCTTTTCGTAGCCCTTCCAAGCAACGAAGCGGCGGTTGTCGTAGCGCAGCGTGACAATGCCTTAGCGGGCAAGCGCGTCGACGATAAAGGCAAAGGGTTTATGTTCAAATATCTCCTCGTCCTTGTTTTTTCCTAAACCGTTAAAGTGGACTCATTATTGCATTATAATGGTTCGTGTGATGAGCGCAACGTCACTTACAATAAGGCTGCTTCTATGCAATAATTACTGTGGTTTGTCTTTTGAGCAAAGTGGCATTTGACGTTTCGCATAACTACAGGAACGTCTTTCCTTTGTAACTTTGCATCATCAAAAACAAGACAAGTTATTTAATAGAAAGGAAACAAGTTATGTTGAACGAAATCAATTGGCCAGAGGAGTATCTCCCCGGCACCACAGACAACTTTGCCAGTAATGAAGTGATCGTCAAGGGTCTCACGGCCGCTGATGTATGGCCTTATCTCACCCACGCCACTGTGTGGGAGAAGTATTACAGTAACTCATCCGACGCCCATTATAAGGAGTCAGGCAAGGACACGCTCTATGCTCATGCCCCCTTCTTCTTCAAGACCTTTGGCTTCCCTATTGACGCAGAAGTGGTGGAATTTGAAGAGCCTAAGGACGGCTTGGCACGGATCAGCTGGCACGGATGGGCAGAGGGCGATGCCGATCATCGTCTTGATGTCATTCACGCATGGCTCTTGGAGGAACTGCCCGGCAACCGCCTGCGCATCCTCACACAAGAGAGCCAGATAGGAAAACCTGCCGCAGCCATGGCCGGAACCAACACGATGATTGACGGACATCAGGCGTGGCTCTACGGACTGGTGAAGGCAGCCAGAGAAAAGATGGCATATTAGGGAAATAAAGTTTGGGAACTGGCATCACGATCCCGAAACTTTTCATTATCTTTGCAATGATAATCAACCTGTTTGAGGATATGGAGTTGAAAGATGACATCAGCGTAACCAGTTACATAGACACGTTCTTTCTGTGTTATGTAGGACGGGACAAGCTCTGCGAGAAGATGGTTCAGGAGCACACGCTCTTTCATCTTCTCTCCGGAGAGACGGATGTTCAGACGCCAGAAGGCATCGTACGTCTGAAGAAGGGCGACACATGCTTTCAGCGTCGCAACCATCGGGTGGACAAGGAGAAGAGACCGGCTGGCGGCGAGCCCTTCAATGGCATTTTTCTGCATCTCAACATGGATTTTCTGAAGCGAGTAAAGGAAGACAATCATATAGCTGTAACTTCGGAAACAGGGCGGCGAACAGCCAAAAAAAATGTATTCATGCTCCCACGGCATCCTTTTTTAGAGGGTTTCTTCCACTCTTTGGTGTCGTATTTCAGTGCTGACCAGTATCCGTCAAAGGATCTAATGACCAGCAAGCTGCAGGAAGCTGTCTTTGTACTTCTTCAACTCTGTCCCAGCCTCACTCCCGTTCTCTTTGATTTTGCTGCGCCGTACAAGATTGATCTTCACGACTTCATGGAGGAGAATTTCCGCAGCGATCTCACTGTGGAGCAATTTGCCCATTTCACGGGCCGCTCGCTGACAGGCTTCAAACACGACTTCGACAGCATCTTTCATCTTTCCCCACAGCGGTGGCTCACCAAACGACGGCTACAGGAGGCGCGAAATCTGATGGAAAGAGGTGCGAAAGCGAATGATGTCTATATGAAGGTGGGGTTCAAAAACCTCAGTCATTTCTCCACAGCGTTTAAGAAACAATTTGGCATTCCGCCCTCGCAGCTCCATGTGGGATAACTTCGTCTAACGGACTAATTTTTAGTTTATGAATCACAAGAAACTATGTTACGGTGTCATTGGTACCGGTGCTATTGGAGGATATTATGGCAGTATGCTTGCCAAGGCTGGTCAGGAAGTGCATTTCCTCTTCCACAGCGACTACGCCTATGTCGTGGAGCATGGCTTACAGGTGGACTCATGCGACGGCTCGTTTCATCTTGATGCTGTCCACGCATACCAGCGTGCAGTGGACATGCCAGCGTGCGATGTAGTTCTCGTGTCGCTCAAGTCGGTCAACAATCATCTGCTTCCCCAACTTTTGCCGCCCTTGCTAAAGCTGGACACCCTCGTCGTGCTCATCCAGAACGGGATCGGTGTGGAGGAAGACGTACAGAAGATGCTGCCACAAGTGAGACTGGCGGCCGGACTGGCTTATATCTGTTCGGCCAAGACAGAACCGGGACACGTCAATCATCAAGGATTAGGGCGCATCAGTCTGGGCAACTACTCCTGCCCGGACACAGAACGTGTTGAAGCTGTAGTGGCTGATTTTGTTGCCGCCGGCATCAAGGCTGATGTGGTGGACTATCGCGAGGCGAGGTGGAAGAAAGCCGTGTGGAATATGACGTTCAATGGAATGAGCGTGGTGCTCAACGCACAGACTGATCTGCTGATGGCTGACGCTGATACCGAGCGGCTGCTCCACCAACAGATGCTGGAGATCATCCATGCGGCTCAGGCTGTGGGCGTAGAAAGTATTGGCGATGACTATGCCGAGACGATGCTCAACATGACCCGTAAGATGAAGCCTTACTCCACAAGCATGAAACTCGACTATGACTTCCATCGCCCTATGGAGATCAACTATCTCTATACACGCCCCATCGAAGAAGCGCGTGGAGCCGGTGCCTCCATGCCCCTGATGGAAATGCTTGAAGCCGAATTATTGTTTCTCGACAAACACAATCACAAATAAACAACACAACTTATTAACAACGAAGCATCATTATGAAGCATATCAATATTCGTAAAAAGCTCATGATGAAATTACAGCGTAGCCCTCGTCATCGTATGCGCCCAGACATTAATGAAAGGACATTCTAAAAATACTGAAAATACCACAAATATGCAGAACAACTCAGTTATTGAAAACATCATGACCCGTGCTTCTGTAAGAAGCTATCAGGAGAAGGCCGTGGAGAAGGACAAAATCGTCACCCTTCTAAAGGCAGGTATGGCCGCACCGTCGGCTGCCGATAAGCGGCCTTGGCATTTTGTCGTCGTCACCGACCGCAAGCTGCTTGACGGTCTTGCCAAGGCCAATCCCAACGCAGCCTTTGCCAAGAAAGCACCACTTGCCATCGTTGTCTGTGGCGACATGAGCAAGACGCTGCAGGGTGGCGGCAAGGACTTCTGGATTCAGGATGTCTCTGCAGCAAGCGAAAATATTCTTCTTGCCGCACACGCCCTTGGTTTGGGAGCAGTGTGGACGGGTACTTATCCTTCTCCCGAACGCTGTAAGGCAGTGGCTGAGGTGCTCGGACTTCCGGAATCCCTCATACCTTTCAACACCATCGTCATTGGCTACCCGGCCAGCCAGGTAACGCCAAAAGACAAGTGGGACGAGCGCAACGTCACTTACAACAAGATTACTTCTATGCAATAGTTAATCAATATTTTGTTCATTATTGTCGATATAAAGTTGTACCTTTGAGGCTGAAACAAATAATTCATCAGCTTATGGCATTCAAGGAGGTTTAATATGAAGAACATTCTAACAATCGCATGTGCGGCTTTTCTCATGGCAGCAACATCATGCAAGGCGCAGGACAATGTCCAGTTGCCGAAACCGTCCATAGACAATCAGGTGACGCTGATGCAGGCCTTGCAGAACCGACACTCGACACGTGAATACACAGACAAGGAGATTCCCAACGATGTACTGTCAACCGTACTTTGGGCAGCTTGCGGCATCAACCGTCCCGGAGAGGGCAAGATTACCGCTCCGTCGGCCATCAATGCACAAGACATACTGATATACGTTGTCCGCCAGGACGGCGCTTATCTCTATCAGCCAAAGGACAACAGTCTGCAAAAGGTCAGCAGCAAGGACTTGCGCACCGCCGTTGCAGGCCGTCAGAGTTTTGCCGCTGACGCACCGGTCTCACTGTTGCTGGTCAGCAATCACAATAAATTTCCGCAGCAGAGTTCCAATGAGGCAAAGGTTCGCATGGGTGTTGTCGATGCGGGCTATGTGTCGGAAAACATCTGCCTCGCTTGCAGTGCGCTTGGGTTGAACACCGTACCCCGTATGACAATGGACACGGAGGCACTGAAGAAAGAGCTTGGACTTGACGACAACTACGACCTCGTACTCAACAGTCAGATTGGTTATCCGAAAAGTAAATAATTATGTAGCTTAGAATAAGAAGGATATGAACAACTTTGATCCAAAGGCATGGTTCGTGCCACAAGCAGTAATCATTATTGGCAAGCGAGTAGGCAATGCTTTCAAGGATGGAACGCAACTCAAATAATGTAAGGGAACTGTCATTGTTTCCCGAGGATGACACGGAAAGTGAAGAGAGGCAGGAGGTTGACAAGATTGACCTCCAGCCTCTCTTTTACCGTTTGGCCAAGTCGAAGTTCCGCAGCTCTTTCTATCTGAACGCCAAGGACAAGGCGTATATCAAGGAGAAGGGTTGGGACAAGATAGAACAAGGCACAAGGGAGACGATTGCCAAGCGACTGGCTCCGGCATTTATCCCCAACGACGGCAAGCAGACACCGATGCGCCACGGCATTTTCCCGCCGTTCATCGCCCAGCATGCCACCGGCTGCTGTTGCCG
>ONBC01000106.1 GCA_900315955.1 uncultured Prevotella sp. | reverse complement strand
TCGTCGCCCAGCTTCGGGATGAGGTGATGAGCATGAGAGCCATGCTGACCAGACAGCAGGTAGAGAGTAGTAAACCCGTAAAGGAGAACCGCCATAAGCCAATGACTGTGGAAGAGGCCATCGAGTACACGCACATCCCCAGGGGAACGATGTACATGAAACTGGAGGACGGCACCATCCCAGCCACCAAGCCTGGCAGAAGATGGATCTTGTATCAGGATGAGCTTGACAAGTGGCTGGAGACCACGCGCAGGAATACCGCTCGAAGACCGCAAGATAAGCGTCTCTCGCATCCGTTTCAACGTAGAATACCCAGCCAACTTCATGCTTGTAGCTTCGATGAATCCCTGCCCATGCGGCTATTACACCCATCCCACCAAAGCCTGCGTCTGCAGTCCGGGTCAGGTGCAGAAATACCTTAACCGCATCTCCGGTCCGCTACTCGACCGTATCGACCTGCAGATAGAAGTCATCCCTGTACCTTTCGAGAAGATGGCCGACTTGCAGCCTGGCGAGCCAAGTGCCGTGATTCGTGAGCGAGTGATCCGTGCCCGTCAGATTCAGGAGCAGCGCTATGCAGGTATGCCTGGTGTACACTGCAATGCCCAGATGAACAGCAAGCTGCTCCGCCAGTTTGCCCAGCCCGACGAACGGGGTCTCCAGTTGCTAAAGACCGCCATGCACCGCCTCAACCTCTCCGCCCGAGCCTACGATCGTATCCTCAAGGTGGCTCGCACCATAGCCGACCTGGAGGGCAGCGAGCAGATTCAGTCGCACCACCTGGCAGAAGCCATCGGCTACCGCAACCTCGACCGCGAGGACTGGGCAGGGTAAAGTGGAATACCATAAATATGTTAGTGATCGTACGTTACTATATTGACAAAAAAACACCCCAAGAGATACTGAACATTGTACCTCAAGGGGTGAATTTGATCTGGAACATGATGTCGCATCACATCCCAAGCCATTAAACGAAATCTAATACACATTTCATTTACCTTCTGTTCACAGAACAGCTATTAATCCAATTGTAGTTGACCGCTTTGTTCAACAGGCGATAAGCCAGGTGCTGATGGAAGAATATGAACCACTGTTCAGCCCCAACAGTTTCGGCTTCCGCCCCAACTGTAGCGCACAAGATGCCATACAACGAGTGCAGCAATATGCAGAAGAAGGTTACCGCTATTGCGTGGACTTGGATTTGGAACGTTTCTTTGATACGGTCAACCATAGCAAACTCATACAAGTATTATCGGAAAGGATAAAGGACGGCCGAGTAGTTTCGCTTGTCCATAAATACTTGAATGCCGGAGTGATGGTAAGACATAAGTACGAGGAAACCACCGAAGGAGTCCCGCAAGGTGGACCACTGAGCCCAATATTGAGCAACGTCATACTGAATGAGCTTGATAAGGAACTCGAGCGTAGGGGACATCCTTTTGTCCGCTACGCAGATGATCACTGTGCACAAGAAGAGTAAGGAGCAGTTCCTTCGCGAACTGAAATCCATTACCAAGCGCAGTAACGGCAAAGGTTTATCGTGGTTGAAGAACCGCTTGACGGAATACATCCGTGGTTGGATAGGATATTACTATCTGGCAGATATGAAAACATTTCTCCAAAGAACGGAGGAATGGTATCATAGACGCATACGGTGTTATATCTGGAAATGTTGGAAACGAGTCCGTACTCGTTTCACGAACCTCATGAAATGTGGTATTGGCAGATGGAGGGCATGGCAATGGGCAAATACCCGCAAGGGGTATTGGCGCATAGCGACGAGCCCTATTCTAAAGTGTGCCATAACGAACGATGGACTTGTTAGGCAAGGTTATCCCTCACTTCTTGGCATCTATACCAAATTGCATAGCAATTAGAGAACCGCCGTATGCCGAACGGCACGTACGGTGGTGTGAGAGGTCGGAAAACGAAAGTAGGAAGAAAACAGCTTCGTTTTCCTCCTACTCGATTTGCATGACGGGCATGTCATACATTAGAACTTTATGGAAAGTTCTGCATTTGCCAAGCTGTAATTATGCTTGTCGAGCGTACGGTCGTTGACGAGCGCATACTCTACAGACAGCTTCAAATTCTTCGTGAACAAGTAGTCGGCACCCACTTCATAGAATGTTTTTGCTGCGTTCCATTCCCCATTGATCCTATACAGATCATACCTTGCCTTTACGTTAATCTTGTTTGCAACGATCGGTGCTATGCCCAATGCATAGAATCCGTCAGCCTTATTGCCGTTTTTCGACAGATTGCAGTCTGTAGCACTTGCTTCATCGGAGTCTGTTAACGTTTTTGCGAAAGCATTGCCGGTGGGAATTAATAGAACCCACCATTAGAAGCTGATGCGGTAGTACACGTTTGGCAGTGAGATGCCTGAGTCGTATGTCTCCACAGTGTTCTTCTTGTAGTTGTAAGTGTTCTCGTAAGGCACTTTTTTCTGCAAGAGGTTGAGACCTTCGAAGGCTATGGTGTGGTTGCACTTCTTGCCTGTTATCTTGTAGCTGATGGTGAAGTCTACGATGCATGCAGGGTCGTACTGCTCAGAGAAAGCCTTTGTCTCGTCGTACACGACATCTGGTCTGCCAGCCTCGTAGTTCAGTTTGCTTGCCGTCACATCGGCTGGAGTGTATCTCTGTCCGCCCTGGACTGTCACTTTGCCGTTGACGCTGAGCACGTTCTGCTTTCTCTTGCCGAGCATCCATTCCTTACCGCCACCTTAACCATGAAGGTACGGTTGTAGCGTGAGTCGCGCCATATATTGTCGCCACCCTTGTACTCTGACTTGTAGAGCGAACCGTCCACCATCCAGTAGTAACCCTTGTGCATGTATTGCTCCAGTGCGACGTCTATGCCATAGTTGCGTCCCTTGCCTTTGCTCACGAGCTCGCGCTCCTCGTAATAATAGCGGCGGTTGATGGTGCAGTAGCTGCCGTCTTCAGTCACGGGAAGGTCGAAGAGGCTCTGGTAGTATGCCTCCACGCGTAGGTTGAGCTGGTCGTTGAATCGGTGGATGTACGAACCGATGATGTGGTGAGCCTTGCTCAGTTTGAGGTCCTTGTTTACAAAGCCCTCATTTTGGTCATAGACAAAGTATGTGTCCATCTTCTCTGTCTTGCTGTGCATGCCGTAACCCACAGAGAACTGGTTCTTCTCGTCCGGATTCCACTGGAAGGCTGCGCGTGGCTCAACTGACACGTCGTCGTTGAGGCGGAAATACTGGGTATTCAGACCAAAGGTGAAGGTAAGCCAGCGGCTCATGTTCCACGAGTTGGCTATATAGGCGTTGAACAGGCCAGTGTGGCTGTCGGCTGTATAGATTGATTGTGCAGGCATGGCGGCTCCTACCTTTGGGGCCATCTTGAGGTCGATGTCGAAGAAGTACTCTGTGTATGTGGCACCAATCTTGGACTGGAACTTAGGGCTGAAACGCTTCTGCACATTCGTTGTGGCTGTAAACTGCGAGTTGTTCTGGCGCATCCTTATGTAGGGCAGGCAGTTGCCGAGCTTGTTGGCCTGGTTGGGCTGTCCGTCATAGTAGCTCTGGTCTCCATCGTTCTTGAAGTAGGAGGCTGCTATGGTGCTGTTGATGTTCCAGTTCTTGCCGAGGTACGCCTTGTGGTTGACGCCGCCAGCGAGCATTGTCTGATTGCTGACCGTGTACTCCTGGTCATACATGCTCTCCCACTTTGAGGGGTCTTCGAGCTCGAGCCAGTACTTGTCCTTCAGTCCTACTCCGAAGACGGAGAATGTGCCAGCCTTCTTTGTCGGGAAGTTGAGCTTGAAGTTGAAGTCCTGGAAGTCGGCCTGGTCGCCGTCGAGGGAGAGGAGTCCTATCTCACGGGCGATGGTGGTGACGGAGTAGCGGTAGTTGACGAGGTAGGATGCTCCTGTCTTCTTGCTTATGGAGCCTTCCGATGTGCCTTCGAGGCCCAGCGTGCCTATCTGGAGCGCATGGTGGTAGCTGTCGTTGTCGCCTGCGCGCATTCTCATGTCAAACACGCCTGAGAGGGCATTGCTGTACTCGGCTGTGAAGGCTCCGAGGTGGAAGTCGGAGTTGTCGAGAACATTGGAGTTGAGTGCGCTGACGATTCCTGTGCCCATGTTGAAGGCGTCGGTGAAGTGGTTCGGGCTGAAGATCTCCACGCCCTCAAGTCGCCACTGCATGGCCTGCGGCGCATTGCCGTGCACCGACACGCCGTTGTCGTTGCTGTTGCCAGCCACACCGGCAAAGGCTGTGACGAGGCGCGCCGGGTCGCTGTATCCTCCTGCATATCGGCTTGCCTCTTCCATGCTGAGCATCCTCGCCCCGACAAGAGCCATCTTGTTCACAGCGCCTTCCTTGCTGATGCGAGGCTTCACCACTACTTCTCCCAGCTCGTTCAAGCTCTCGCTTATGGGGACGTTGATGACCACCTCCTTGCCCTCCGTAACGAGAATCTCGGGGATGACGGCTGGCTGGTAACCTATGTACGAAGCTTCATGGTGTAGCGGCCTGTTGTGAGACCTGTTATCGAATATTTGCCGTCCATATCTGTCACGGCAGCTTTCGATGTCTCCTTCACCTTGATCGTTGCGCCGATGATGGGCTCCCCGTTGTCAGCGTCTGTCACAACGCCTTTGATGGTTTGTGCGTTCGCAGTTGCGACGGAGAGTGCAACAAAGGCCGCAAGGATTGATTTTTTAAGGTGGGTTATATTGATTACCACCTTAATTCGTTGTGTCTGTGAATGTCTCATATCGTTTATTTCTTTTGTATGTGAAATTATAAAATATTGTATTTACCCTTAATTCCGCAACACTTTGATTTAACTTTATTTATAAGTTCCTGAGCAACAAAAAGTTGCTCAGGATTTTGCCATGTCAGATTTTTCACTTATCT
>ONBC01000107.1 GCA_900315955.1 uncultured Prevotella sp. | reverse complement strand
ACAAATACAAAAGTAACACAAAAAGGCTGGATTCCAAGCGAGGAATTCAGCCTTAATTTTGGTCACACTGTTCAGGTTTTAGCGGACACCAATAATTGATTACATAAAAAGCCATTAAGCAAGCGGCAGGTTCACTTCTCGTCATTTTCAAGACGAAAGAAGGCCTGCCGCTTTTATTATATTTGTCGTGCGTTCGACGAATCCTAAATAATACAAGCTGTGTGTCTAATGAACTTTGAATGATATAGTTTGATGTCATGTTATCGCATCATGCCCGTGTCACGATTCTGCCTCAACCGTGTCACGATCCTGCCTCAACTGTGTCACGATCCTGCCTCAACTGTGTCACGATCCTGCCTCAACTGTGTCACGATCCTGCCTCAACTGTGTCACGATCCTGCCTCAGCCGTGTCACGATATCATTACACTTGTTTCGTCCCCGCGATACCACACTTCACCGAAGGCCGCCCATCGTGCCGCAATGCTTGCTTCTGTAGTATTTTTGTATTTATTCACTTAACAGAAGCCACCAGTATGCGACATATTGTGTAAATTTGTAGCTGTTTAGCAACAAATGATTCAGAACATTAACGACATACGTTTCGATACGGCTTATGAACAAACTCTTTTCGTCATTTATCCTTTTGTCAATTGCCAGTCTCCCGAGTTTGGCCGGCAACCACGTCATTGAGAAGTTTCAACTTGCAGGCCCCGTGCGTTTGCAGCGTCCTGTCATGATAGACAGTGTGGACATCAACGGCAAGGCTTTCGACGAGCAATCGCTGCTGAGCAGCCCCTTGACGACCGATGGCGGCAAGACCTTCTCCGCCGGGGAGAAGCTCCAGTCGAGTGCGCCGTTCTCCGTTACGTCCTTGTCTTTTGATGCCCAGACAACCGCCTACACCAAAGCCACCCTTAGCGTCGCCGGCCTGAAAACAAGCAAGATCTACGTGGACGGCACGGAGACCGACGGCAAAGACATGACGCTCGAGCCGGGCACGCACCACTTCGTCATCAGCACCTTGCTCAAAGGCAGTGGGGCGGCAAAGCCAAAGGTGACGTTGAGCACAGACAATGATGCCGCGCTGACGGTTCTTCAGCCGGGTGCCAAGCGTCTCTACACGGTCAAGGACGTGCTCAACGGCACACAACTGTGGGGCATAAGCCTCTCCCACGACGGACGTTATTCCATTGAGGGACATTTTGATACGCAAGACGGCGGCAAGACAACAACGACGTGGATCGTGAGAGACCTCGACGGCAACAAGATTGTCCGCACGAGCACCTCTTACCTCCGGTTCTATCCGGGAAGCGATGACCTGCTCTTAGACCGCACCGGCGACAACGGCAAGCGGCAGATCGTCAGAATCTCGATCGACAATGGCAGTGAAACCGTTCTTGCCGACGGACTGCCGAAAGATGACAGCTGGCAGATGACACCAGACGGCAAGAGCCTGATACTAAGTCATGTAACCGAAGGTCCCAAAGAAAGCAAGGATATTTACCAGATCGTAGAGCCCGACGACCGGCAGCCGGGATGGCGCAACCGCACTTCTCTTTTGCGCTATGACCTTAGCACGGGAGTGACGCAGCCACTGACCTTCGGATATAATAATGTGTCCTTGCTCGACATAAGCAGCGACAGTCGTTACATCCTTTTCCTCACCGCGCGCCGGCGTCTCACCGCACGTCCCACTACCCTCTGTTCTATCTGGAGGATGGATCTGCAGACGCTCAAGCCAGAATGTCTCGTCAAGGACGACGGCTTCATCGCCTCGGCTGTATTCTCACCCGACGGCAAGCAGATAGCCATAGAGGGATCGCCCGAATGTCTGGGCGGGATCGGCAAGAATCTGCCGGAGGGGCGGATACCAAGCATGGAGGACAACCAGCTCTATCTCTTCGATATTGCTTCAAAACAGGTGAAGCCACTCACGAAGAACTTTGACCCTTGCATCAACCGCTACGTATGGTCAAAGGCAGACGGTACGATATGGATCACGGCGCTCGACAAGGACTATTGCCACCTCTACAAGTGTGACCCCAAGACAGATGTCATCACACGCATTCCCAATACAGAAGATGTTGTGTTCTCCGTCTCTCCTGCCGACAATGGTAAGAAAGTGCTGTGGTATGGCGAGAGCGCAAGCAACACCGACCGCCTTTACGCCCTCGACACGACAACCGGAAAGTCAACGCTCATCGAAGACCTGAACACAGAGCGGATGAAAGACATCGAGCTCGGCGACTGCGAGCCCTGGTCCTTTGTCAACAGTCGCGGTGACACGATCTGGTGCCGCTACTATCTCCCGCCCCATTTTGACAAGTCAAAGAAATACCCCGTCATCGTCAACTACTATGGCGGCTGTTCTCCCACCTCCCGCTATTTAGAGTCTCGCTATCCGCATCATGTCTATGCCGCGGCGGGGTATGTGGTGCTCGTCGTCAATCCCAGCGGTGCCGTAGGCTTCGGTCAGGAGTTTGCCTCCCGCCATGTCAACACCGCCGGCAAAGGCGTTGCCGAGGACATCATTGAGGCTACGAAAACCTTCTGCCGCGAGCACAGCTACACCGACACGCTGCATATCGGCTGCATCGGAGCGAGCTACGGTGGGTTCATGACACAGTATCTCCAGACACAGACGAACATTTTTGCTGCCGCCATCTCGCATGCCGGCATCAGTGACCACACCAGCTACTGGGGTGAGGGCTACTGGGGCTACAGCTACAGCGAGGTGTCCATGGCCGGCAGTTATCCTTGGACGCGCAAAGACCTCTATGTCGACCAGAGCCCGCTCTTCAACGCTGAGAAGATCCACACGCCGCTCCTCTTCCTCCATGGCAGTGCCGACCACAATGTGCCTATCGGGGAGAGCATCCAGATGTTCACTGCCCTGAAACTTCTCGGACGTCCCACCGCTTTCGTCGTCGTGGATGGCGAGGATCACCACATCACCGACTACAACAAGCGCATCAAGTGGCACAACACCATCATGGCCTGGTTCCAACGTTACCTCAAAGGTGACACCTCGTGGTGGAACGCGCTGTATAAAAAGGTAGAGCAGTGAAGACAAGAGGGCAAGCGCCCGCATGTTCTGCATCCCATAATATCCCCATCATCATGAAGAAAGAAATCGTTGTCTCAGAAATCGTTATCTCCATCGCAGCCGTTGTCGCGATCCTGCTTATTGCAGTCCAGGTCAATGCCTTTGTGCTTTTTGCGCTTGTCCTCTTCGTTCCTATCGTTTTCTATCGGAAGCAGAAGCACAAAGATGAGACCGACAGCAGCCATCTGCTCTCTTTGGAAGAAGCAACGACTCAATACGGCGAGCCCGACGACTGTGTTGTCGCCGATGCCACACGCGGCAATGAGACGGCCGGCTGCATCCTGGTATACAGGCGGGAACGGATGATGGTCGTGGCCGGTGAGCCCGTGAGCATAGACAACATCACAGACGTGACCACCGTCAACATGGCCACACCTTACACCGTGGGACAATATCAACTGGTATTGACGACTAAGGAACCGGGCCGTGAGTATATCCGCATGGAGGTAGGAATGGACGCGGGATGGGCGAAAGACGTGGCCACGGAGGTCATTGACGCGATAAAAGCGGTAAGGAAGGACGAGGCATAACGATGGCGCAGAGAAAGACTTACCGCTGTAAGCAATGTGGCTACGAGTGCTACGACTATGAAGGCACGGGGTTCATGCGCCAGCATATCGTGAGCGTGAGCTGTCCCGACTGCCATACCATCCAGCCACTGGTCGTCGGGGGAATCATCGGCAACAACGCTCCGTCTTTCAACGGGCTCGCCGGAAGGCTGTGCCTCAACTGTGGCAGCAGCCGCATCGTCACGTGGGATCATCACACCTGCCCTAAATGCGGGGGCGAGATGGTCTTCACGGGAGAAACGGCTTTTTGGACTTAAACGTGTCATAATGTCTGCATCGTTTGTCATTATGGCAGAAAGGTCGAATAGGCACAAAGGTTGCAATACTGAGGGTGAAGTTCATCAAGAGCTTCAAGATAATAACAAGAAAATATAATTAAAATATAATTGGAGGTTTTGACTATGTTATTCCCAGTATTGAACGATTGGTTTGACAACGATTTCAGTGATAATTTCTTGAACGGTGTTCGTCGCGTGAACGCTACTGCCCCGGCAGTGAACGTGAAGGAAGACCCTGATAAATACACCATGGAAGTAGCCGTTCCGGGCATCAAGAAAGACTACGTCCGCATTGAGCTCAACAAGGACGGCGACCTTGAGCTTGCCATCGAGAACAAGCTTGAGCATCATGAGGAGGACGGCAAGGAAGCGCACAAGGAGCACTATCTGCGCCGCGAGTTCTCTTACACCAACTACCAGCAGGTCTACAGCTTGCCGGAGGATGTGGATAAAGAGCACATCTCCGCTAAGGTGGAGGATGGCATCCTGAGCATTGAGCTTCCTAAGATCAAGAAGGAAGAGGCCAATGTCAACGGCAGAAAGATCGAGATCAAATAAGGTTTACCTTAGGTTGTCTTCGAACAGCTCAAAGTTGTCTTCGAACAGCCTAAAAACCTGACAACAAGGGGGAAGAGCAGATTGCTCTTCCCCCTTGTTCCTTTTCTAAGCGCCGCTCTTCTTCAGATGCTCCGCGCGCCTCTTAGCGCTCCACGTTTGCCTGTCTGCGCTTACGCCTGCCTCTTTCGTAACCATTCAATTTAGGCCGTCCTGTAATCAAACAAAAAATCCCGAGGTTATTCCCGGGATTTTTTGTATTGGTATGGCAGAAGTTGTATGATCTC
>ONBC01000108.1 GCA_900315955.1 uncultured Prevotella sp. | reverse complement strand
AAAATTGAAGGAGGGGCTTGTCGCATAATGCTTAGAGCGGGATTTCTTTAAACCAAAGGGATTCCATAAGTCGTTATATCTATTTAGCGGACACCAATACTTTTTATTATTCATGACTTGATAAACCCAAATTTTTGACAAAGATACTATTATTCAGATACTGTTTAAGTAATGACTGAACTTCCGGACTCCTCTGTTTCTGATATAGTCCCGTTACATTGTGTGGGATGTAGCTTAGCTGCTTTTCCCTGTAACAATCTTTTTTATCTCATTGAGCTTGTTGAGCGCGTCGACGGGCGTGAGATTGTTGATGTCCAGCCCCAAGATCTCATCCCGTACCTGTTTCAATACCGGGTCATCGAGTTGGAAGATGTTGAGCTGGACACCGTCGCGGTCCTTGCCGATGTTCTCCACCTTAGCTTTTCCGGCATTTCCTACCTCAGCGTTATCAGCCTCGAGCTGTTTCAGCACTTCGTTGGCGCGTTTCACGATCGATCGCGGCATGCCCGCTATCTCCGCCACATGGATACCGAAGGAGTGCTCGGAGCCGCCGGGCGTGAGCTTACGGAGGAAGATGACCTTGTTGTCGATCTCCTTCACCGCCACGTTGTAGTTTTTGATGCGTGGGAAGTGCTTCTCCATCTCGTTGAGCTCATGGTAATGGGTGGCGAAGAGCGTGCGTGCCTGCGAGCCCCAGTGCTCATGCAGATACTCTACGATAGCCCAGGCGATGGAGATACCGTCGTAGGTCGATGTCCCCCTACCCAACTCGTCGAAGAGCACGAGGGAGTGTGGAGAGACATTGTTGAGGATGTCGGCAGCCTCCGTCATCTCTACCATGAAAGTCGACTCACCGAGCGAGAGATTGTCGCTCGCCCCTACCCTTGTGAATATCTTGTCCACCAGGCCTATTCTCGCGCTCTCTGCGGGCACGAAACAGCCTATCTGGGCCAAGAGTACGATGAGCGCCGTCTGGCGCAACAGTGCTGATTTACCCGCCATATTAGGACCTGTGATCATCATGATCTGCTGCTTCTCCGTGTCGAGATAGACATCGTTGGGCACATAGCGCTCGCCGAGCGGCATCTGTGTCTCTATGACAGCGTGGCGACCCTGATGGATATCGAGCACGGTGGTGTCGTCGACGGCGGGCCGCACATAAGCATTGTCCTCAGAGACCTTCGCAAAGGCTAACAGACAGTCGATATGCGCTAAGATATTCGCATTGATCTGTATCTGTGGGATGAATGCCTGCATGTCGACGATAAGCTCGGAGAACAGCTGGGCTTCGAGCTCGAGAATCTTCTCGTCGGCTCCAAGGATCTTCTCCTCATATTGTTTCAGTTCGGGCGTGATATAACGCTCCGCCTGCGCCAGCGTCTGTTTTCTGATCCAGTCGGCAGGCACATGGTCCTTGAACGTGTTGCGCACCTCGAGATAGTAGCCAAAGACGTTGTTGTACCCCACTTTCAATGAGGATATACCCGTTTTCTCTGCTTCCCGCTGCTGGATCTCTAAGAGATAGTCTTTGCCGCCCCGGGAGATATTGCGCAGTTCATCGAGCTCTGCATTGTATCCCTCGGCGATGACATCGCCTTTGGATACGAGCTGTGGCGGGTCTGGCTGGATCTCTTTCTCGATGCGGTCGCGCAGACTCTCGCAGAGGTTCATCTGCTCACCGAGACGTTTCAGACTGTTGTTGTTGGCATAGAGACATGCCGACTTGATAGGCTGGATGGCCTGCAATGCCGTTTTGAGCTGTACGACCTCACGCGGAGTGACCCTTCCTACCGCCACTTTGGAGATGATACGTTCGAGATCCCCTACCCTATGCAGCTGTTCATCAATGACTTGCCGGAAATCGGGCGCTTTGAAGAAATACTCCACGACGTCGAGCCGGTCGTTGATTTGCTTCACGTCTTTCAGTGGGAATACGACCCATCGGCGCAGCATTCGTCCCCCCATCGGCGTGATGGTGCGGTCGATGACGTCGAGCAGCGATTTGCCGTCTTCCTGCATGGGCTGAAGGAGTTCGAGCGAGCGGATGGTGAACTTATCCAGCCGGACGTATTTCTCTTCCTCAAGGCGTTTCAGCGACGTGATATGGTTGATGTTCGTGTGCTGCGTCAGCTCCAGGTACTGCATGATGGCGCCCGAGGCGACGATGCCTTCCTTGAGATGCTCCACACCGAAGCCTTTCAGCGACTTGGTACCGAAATGCTTCAACAGTTTCTGTCGTGCATTCTGCTCTGTGAACACCCAGTCGTCGAGCTCAAAGATCGTGAGTTTGGTTCCGAAATATTGTTCAAACTCTTTGCGCTTCGTCTTATCGTAGAGCACCTCTTTCGGTGAGAAATTGCCGATGAGCTTCTCTACATAGTCGTAAGAGCCTTGTCCGGTGAGGAACTCGCCGGTAGAGATATCGAGAAAACTGATGCCGCATGCCGTCTTTCCGAAGTGGACGGCGGCGAGGAAGTTGTTCTCCTTGTAGTTCAGTACGTTATCGCTCATGGCGACGCCCGGCGTGACGAGCTCCGTGATGCCGCGCTTCACCATCTTGTCCATCTCGGAGAGACCCTTTTTGCCTTTTATCATGGCGCGTTTCTTCTTCGGGTCCTCGAGCTGGTCGCAGATAGCCACCCGTTTTCCGGCGCGGATGAGTTTCGGCAGATAGGTGTCAAGGGCGTGGTGTGGGAACCCTGCCATCTCCGCTCCTGCCGACGCCCCGTTGTTGCGTTTGGTGAGCGTCAGGCCGAGAATCTTCGAGGCTTCGACAGCATCGTCGCAGTAGGTCTCGTAGAAGTCGCCACAGCGGAAGAGTAGGAGAGCGTCGGGATGCTTGGCCTTCATGGAGAAGAACTGCCGCATCATCGGCGTGAGTGTATTATCTGAACTTTTTATTTTAGACATAGTGTGTATTGGGTGTGGACGGCCACTAAGGTCGTCCTTGCTATTTTTTCATGAGATTACCGAGGCCGGAGAGTAGGGCTTGTGCCAACGGGTTATCCGCCATATCGTCTTTTTTCTTTTCCTCCTGTATGTCTTCCGTGAAGTCGAGGCGGCGGGGGTCTCGGGGTACGATGCGGTAACAGGACCGGCCATGGATACGGCTTCGTGTGAAGCCGGCTTCCTGAAGGGCAAAGCCCACATCCTGGTTGACATGTTCGCCTGGCGTCCAGTAGGGATATTCCTGCATGAGACGGTCGATGATGGTATCGATATATACGGCTTTGGCCTTCTGGCCCTTGGGCGGGTTGGCATAGAGCAGTCGTACCATCTTCACGAGGTTGTCGGCTTCCTCAAAGGGTGAGTTTTGTCCTGCCATACGCTCGCGTTCGTCGTCGGTGAGCAGATAGTCGGCTCCGTCCTCGAGCTGTTCGCGCAGTTGTGCATAGAGCTGTTCATAGGGGATGGGGGAGAGGTCTATCTTATGTCCGACCTCCACACAGGCGAGATGTGCTGCTCCGGCGGCGTCTGTCATCGGATGGAGGTTGCCTGTGGTGGCGATGAAGCCCGCATACTGTCGGCGGGGCTCCTCCGTGGTGCCGTAGGGACGGCGGAAGACAGGTGTGGAGCGCGAGAAAAGATAACGCACGAGGGGCTCCTGAAGCGTGTTCTCCTGATAGAACTCGTCGAGGTTGACCAGCAGGTTCGTCGTCAGGAGCTCATAGACATCGGCGGAGGAAGCGAGCTTGATCTTGTCGGTATAATAAAGTCGTAGGGCAGGAGGGAGGATGAGGTTGCAGAACGACGTCTTGCCGTAGCCCCATTGCCCGACAAGGACGGGCACGATGATGTCGCGGTGGGGTACTTCCATATCCATCCAGCGTGCCACGGTCTGCAGCAGCCATTTGTGGAAGCGGTCGCCCCAGTCGGGATTGGAGGTCACGATACGTTGTGAGAGGTCGAAGACATGGTCTTCGCCATCCCATTCGGGAAGATTTTCCAGCCATTCGCGTGCCGGGTTCCACGGATCGATGAGCGTGGAGTGGACGAAGCGGTCCAACGTCTCGTCGGTGAGTGCGACCCCGTCGCGTCCTGCTTCTAAGATAAGCGTGTTGCGGCCTTCTTTTGAGAGACGGTGCCAATGGCATTCATCGTGATCGGCATCGGCATAGAGCAGTTCGCCCGTCAGCACATTGCGGCGCAGCCTGTGTTGTTCCTCCAAGTATGTTATGGCATCCGTCATCGTTTTTCCTTGTTATTTGCTATTTTATCAGTTTGCAAAGATAACAAGAAAAAACGAGAATGGAGGAATCGTTTGCTTACTTTTGTTGTATTGCGAATCCTTTTCCATACAAGACGATATTGCGCCCGTCTCGCATTTTGAAGTCGTAGCGACCTTTAGGAACGAATTCCTCATTTTTCACCTTCTCATCATCAATGACCATTGTCAGTTGCTCTCCTGTCTTCCTGTTGTAGGTTGCTACAAAAGGCTTGCCAATCCTTATCTGCTTATAGTCGAGAAAGCAGACACCATAGTTTACAAGTTGCAGTTTACTATCGTCCATTCGCAAGGAAGAAGCACTACCCAGGTCTTTAGGCAATGCCGTAGCCCAATATTTATTGAGATTTATTGGTGTCCGCTAAATAGATATAACGACTTATGGAATCCCTTTGGTTTAAAGGAATCCCGCTCTAAGCATTATGCGACAAGCCCCTCCTTCAATTTTGTTCACTTTCAGGAGGGGCTTCCAAAGCCTTCTCCAATGCTTCCTCCCAATCCTT
>ONBC01000109.1 GCA_900315955.1 uncultured Prevotella sp. | reverse complement strand
AGCGACGCTCGACGGTCTGCTCCATGCCTCGGACATCGTGACCCTTCATTGCCCGCTCACCAAAGACAACCTCCACTTCTTCAATGCCGAGAACATTGCTAAGATGAAACAAGGGGCTATCCTCATCAACACGGCCCGTGGTGCGCTTGTCGACGAACAGGCCGTTGCCGATGCCTTAGCAGCGGGTAGACTTGCCGGCTATGGCGCCGATGTGATGGCGCAGGAGCCGCCCAAGGCTGACAACCCCTTGCTCCGTCAGCCACATGCTTACCTCACCCCTCATATAGCATGGGCTACCTTAGAGGCACGCAAGCGCTTGATGGATATCTGTGTAAACAATGTGGCCGCTTTCGTGAGTGGCAAGCCAATCAATGAAGTATAGTGGAAGCACTACAACTTGCTGACCCACAGTTTGTACGGACCGTACAAACCGTGATAGAGATTCTCGGTACCTTGGCTTTTGCCATCTCTGGCATCCGGCATGCCGCCGCCAAGCACCTCGACTGGTTCGGGGGCTTTGTCTGCGGCTTTGCCGTGGCTATCGGAGGCGGTACCCTGCGTGATGTCATGCTCGGACTGCCGCCATTCTGGATGACCTCACCGTTGTATATCATCTGCACCATTGTCGCCCAGGTGTTTGTCATCTCCTGCTCTAAGCTGCTGCGCCCGCTCGACAATGCGTGGTTTCTCTTTGATACGTTGGGCCTCGCCTCCTTCACGATAACGGGCATTCAGAAAACCTTGGAGTGCGGTTATCCCTTCTGGGTGGCTATCATCATGGGCTGTATCACCGGGGCTGCGGGCGGTGTCATTCGCGATGTGCTGCTCAATAAAACGCCGGTTGTACTGCGGAAAGAGATTTACGCCAGTGCAAGCATCTTTGGCGGCATACTCTATTGGATGCTTGATGCCTTAAGGACGAACGTTGCCGTTACGGTGGTCATCGTCTTTCTGTTCATTGTCATCGTACGCATCCTTGCCGTGAAGTATCACATCTCGTTGCCCGTTCTGAAGAGCGATGAGGAACCAGACGGAAAGGATTAAACGTACTATTTTTGGCTATGCTAAATAGAAAATCCGCGAGAGCTTTGCTTACCTCGCGGATTATTAGTAATTTTGCACAAAATATACACAGAAATATAACTCATTACAATGAAGATTTCATATAAGTGGCTTAAGGACTATGTTGATTTTGACCTTACCCCACAAGAGACAGCTGACGCACTGACCTCCACGGGGCTTGAGGTGGATGCCCTTGATGAGGTAGAAGCCATTAAAGGCGGACTGAAAGGCCTTTATGTGGGCAAGGTCCTCACTTGTGAGATGCACCCTAACAGTGACCATCTCCATGTCACGACCGTTGACTTAGGCAAAGGTGAGCCGCAGCAGATCGTCTGTGGCGCTCCTAACGTAGCAGCCGGACAGAAAGTGATTGTTGCCGACTTAGGCTGCAAGCTTTACGATGGCGACAAAGAGTTTGTTATCAAGAAGAGCCGTCTGCGTGGCATCGACTCTTACGGCATGATCTGTGCTGAGGATGAGATAGGTGTGGGCAACGACCACAGTGGCATCATCGTCTTGCCTGACGATGCTGTCGTAGGAACGCCCGCCGCAGAATATTACCATTTGGACAGCGACTGGGTGATTGATATTGATATCACCGCCAACCGCGCCGATGCCCTTTCCCACTATGGCGTGGCGCGTGATCTCTACGCCTGGCTTGTACAGCGTGGTTATAAGACCAGCCTGCATCGCCCCGACTGCTCCAAGTTCCATGTGGACAACGAGTCGATGCCCATCGATGTGGAGATCGAGAATACTGAGGCTTGCAAGCGTTACGCTTGCCTGAGCATCACCGATTGTGAGGTCAAGGAGAGTCCGAAGTGGTTGCAGGAGAAGCTCACCGTCATCGGTCTGCGTCCTATCAACAATATCGTAGATATCACCAACTATATCATGATGGCTTATGGTCAGCCGATGCACTGCTTCGATGCCGACAAGGTCATCGGTCATAAGATCGTGGTTCGTACGCAGCCTGAAGGCACGAAATTTGTCACCCTCGACGGTGTTGAGCACACCTTGGGTGAGCACGACCTGAGCATCTGCAATGCCGAGGAGCCGATGTGCATCGCCGGCATCTTTGGCGGCAAGGGGTCCGGGACCTATGAGACCACCAGAAATGTGGTTCTTGAGTCGGCTTATTTCCATCCCACATGGATCCGTAAGAGCGCCCGTCATCACGGTCTCTCAACGGATGCCAGCTTCCGTTTTGAGCGTGGGGTCGATCCCAACGGCACCCTCTATGCCCTCAAGCAGGCTGCCATTCTTTGTCAGGAACTGGCCGGGGGTAAGGTCTCCATGCAGATCAAGGATGTCTATCCTAAGCCACTGCCCAACTTCGACGTACGTCTCAACTACGAGTACTGCGACCGTCTCATCGGCAAGAAGCTCGGAGCCGATACGATCAAGCGCATTGTCACCAGTCTTGAGATGAAGATCAATAAGGAGGATGCCGAAGGTCTTGACCTCACGGTGCCTGCTTATCGTGTAGACGTGCAGCGTCCTTGTGATGTCGTGGAGGATATCCTCCGTATCTACGGATACAATAATGTGGAGATTCCCACACAGCTCAAGTCTTCGCTCACGGTAGAGAATGCTGAGGACAAAGAGCACAAACTCGAAAACATTGTCTCTGAGCAACTTGTAGGTTGTGGCTTCAATGAAATATTGAACAACTCGCTCACCAAGGAGAGCTATTATAATAAGGATGAGTTGAACGCGTATCCCTGGGCCAACACGGTGAAGATCATGAATCCTTTGTCTGTTGACCTTGGTGTGATGCGTCAGACGCTGGTCTTTGGTGGGCTGGAGTCGCTCGCCCGCAACATCAACCGCAAGCGTGAGAACCTTCGTTTCTTCGAGGTGGGTAATGTCTACCACTATGCCCCGGAGAAGGATGACCATGACGCTCCCATCTCTGCTTACTCGCAGCAGTACCACCTTGCTTTGTGGCTCACGGGAAAGCGTGTGGAAGGCTCTTGGGCACATCCCGACGAGGAGACTTCTTTCTATGAACTGAAGGCTTATGTGGAAAATATCCTCAGCCGTGCGGGTCTGGCGCAGGGACTGGCTGTAGAGTCAAAGACGGAGAATAACCTCTTCGCTTATGGCTTGACGCTGAAGAGCCGTCAGGGGGTAGTGTTTGCAACGTATGGCAAGCTCGCCAAGAAAGTAGCTCACACGTGTGGCGTAGACAAGGACGTCTATTATGCAGAGCTCAACTGGAGCGCCATCGTGAAGGCAACGAAGAAGAACAAGATAGAGTTTAAGGAGCTGTCCAAGTATCCTTCTGTCAGTCGTGACCTTGCCCTGCTTGTCGATGACAATGTAGAGTTCGCACAGATAGAACAGGTAGCGCGTAAGGCTGAGAAGAAGCTCCTGAAGCGTGTTACGCTCTTTGATGTCTATCAGGGCAAGAATCTGCCTGCAGGCAAGAAGAGCTATGCTGTCAACTTCGTGTTTGAAGACGAGGAGAAGACGCTCTCTGAGAAGCAGATCGATGCGATGATGCAGAAGCTCATCACAGGTTTGAAGAAACAGCTCGGAGCAGAGCTGCGCTAAGCGGGGAGCGGGGTAGGGCAGTCGCACAGCGACTGCTTACAGGACGCAGCCCGAAAAATAAAGAAATAAAAACAATAAATAACAGATAAATCCAATGGGAAGAGCATTTGAATACCGTAAGGCTACAAAGCTGAAGAGATGGGGTCACATGGCCCGCACATTTACGAAACTCGGCAAGGAGATTGCCATCGCTGTGAAAGCTGGTGGTCCTGAGCCTGAGAACAACCCGCGTCTGCGTGCTATCATCGCAACCTGCAAGCGCGAGAACATGCCGAAGGATAACATCACACGTGCTATCAAAAACGCGATGGGTAAAGACCAGAGCGATTATAAGGAGGTGACTTACGAGGGATACGGTCCTCACGGAGTGGCTATCCTGGTAGACACGCTGACCGATAACACCACGCGTACGGTGGCTGACGTCCGTTCGGTCTTCAACAAGTTCAGCGGCAACCTCGGCACAACAGGTTCACTGTCGTTCCTCTTCGACCACAAGGCTGTCTTTACCTTCAAGCCGAAGGCTGACACAGAGATGGACGAACTGATCCTTGACCTCATCGACTATGGAGTGGAGGATGAGTACGACACTGACGAGGAGACGGGCGAAGTCACGATCTATGGTGCACCGACAAGCTTCGGCGACATCCAGAAATATCTGGAGGATAACGGTTATGAGATCACCTCTGCCGAGTTCACTTATATCCCCAATGACCTCACGGATATTCCCGCAGACCAGCGTGAGACGATCGACAAGATGGTTGAGAAGCTTGAGGACTTCGATGACGTTCAGAACGTTTACACGAACCTCAAGCCCGCTGAAGAGTAAGGCTCGAAGCTGAGCGAATAATTAAAAGGAATAAAGAATACAAGGGGTGCTTATGTGTATAATGCCCTTAAGCACATCATGTATTCTTTATTCCTTTTCTGGTTTCTTTTTAGACTGAATTACCTTAACGATGTTTTAAGGAAACGACGTGAACGGTAAGCATTCAGTATAGGCCGTCTTTCCTATAAGCTGTAAATTTCCGACCTTTGCCGAAAATTTACAGCTTTATGTTTAATCTCAACGAGAATAACCA
>ONBC01000110.1:7168-13877 GCA_900315955.1 uncultured Prevotella sp. | reverse complement strand
GGTCTGTAAGTTGTGAGAATATTGTCTCAATCCTTTTGTCAGCCACACTTGCCTTTGACAGATCATAGGAATGGATAACTCCACTTAATAAAAATCAGCAACATGTACAACCTTTTACTCATATTTATCAACTTAAATTAATTCCGCCAACGGATTATTTTTTTTTACATTAGTTTGCAGTTTTTTTTGTCCGCAGGGAACGCAATCATGCACCCCTCTCTGCGGCTCTTTTCTGCAACGCAGTTTCGTCCCGTTTTCAAACAAGCCTTGTTTGCAATGAAAAGAAGCCTTCTTTTGAGTGCAAAGAAGCCTTGTTTTTAAAAGTAAAAAAGTAAAAGGGTGAAAAAGTAAAAGGGGATTAGGGTAATTGCCTGGGCGTTAATAAGTTAATGAATTGGGAACGAAATGGGGCGAGGGACGGGAATTTGAAAATAAGATTTTTGGATATTGCTGTCCGGTAAAAACAAAAAAAACGGACAAGACACTGTGACTTCTTGCGTCTGTCACATCTGTCTTGTCCGCTTGTTATGTCTTGAAGCCGGAGTAGGGGGAGATGGTATGGGGTATGTCCGCAGCCTCCTTAGGGCGTGGCGGAAGCAGTAGTTCCCGTTCGTCCCCTTTGCTTGTGGCTCTTATTGCAGTACTTCCTGCTTTTGGTCGTGTACATAGTGCGACCCTGCTGCTTTGAGAAATTCGGCTTTTAGCTTCTTCACCAGTTTCGGGTTCTGTGCCGAAATGTCGGTCTGCTGCGCCGGTTCGGCAACCAGGTCGTAGAGCGAGTAGTGATCAACAGTTCCGAGTTCGTTACCCGTAGCGTTGGTCTTAGGTCCGCTGTATGGCGGTATGAGGGCGTAACGACCGCTGCGGTATGCCAGACGGCCGCTTGCCTCCACCACATAACCCTTGCGTCCCTTGTCGCTCTTGCCGAGGAATGTGTCGAGATGGTCCTGCGAGTCGAGTCCGTCGGGTATCTTCTCGCCTATCATGCGTGCGAACGATGCGAGCAGATCCTGCTGTGTCACGAGTGCGTCGGTGGTGAAGTGGGCGATTTTTCCCTTCCAGTACATGAAGAAAGGCACGCGTGTGCCAGCCTCAAACAGGCTGTACTTGCCGCCGCGGAGTCCGCCGTTGGGGTCGTGTATGGAGCGTGTTCCGCCGGCGCCGTCCTCATATCCGTCGTCGAGTACGGGACCATTGTCGCTTGTGAATATCACGATAGTATTGTCGTCCAGACCTTTCTCCTTCAGATATTTCATAGTCTCGCCCACGCACCAGTCGGCTTCTATCACCACATCGCCGCGTGCTCCCGTGGCCGACTTGCCCTCGAACTGCGATGCCGGGACGCGTGGAACGTGCGGCTCGTGCAGTCCGTAGTAGAGGAAGAACGGCTTGTCCTGCGGCACAGTATCGATGTAAGCCTTCACTTTGGCGAGTATGTCGGCAGCCATGGTCTTCTCGTTCCAGATGGCACTCTTGCCGCCTTTCATGAATCCTATGCGTGGAATGCCGTTAATCACAGCGTTCTGATGTCCGTGACTCCAGTGCATCTTCACCAGTTCGGGGTTGTTCACGCCGGTGGGTTCGCCCTCGAACGGGTGTTCATAATCTACGGAAATGGGGTCGTTGGGGTCGAGGTTGGCCACGCGTCCGTTCTCGACATACACCGTAGGTACACGATCGACGGTGGCGGCGATGAGGTAGGTGTAGTCGAACCCGATGGCGTTGCCCGACGGTGTTATCTGTCGGTTCCAGTCAATCTTGCCCTCGCCCATGCCCAGATGCCACTTGCCTATGGCGGCGGTGGAGTAGCCGGCGTGCTGGAACATCTTGCCAATGGTGAACTGGTCGGTGCCGACGAGCAGCGGAGCATCGCCTGGCAGAATCTTGGCATCGTCGTTACGCCACGGATACATGCCCGTCATGAGGCCGTAGCGCGACGGTGTCGATGTGGCAGACGAGGCGTGTCCGTTGGTGAAGCAGGCACCGTTCTGCGCCAGGAAGTCGATGTTGGGTGTCGAGACGGTGCGGTTGCCGTAGGCACTCACATCGCCCCAGCCCAGGTCGTCGGCTATGATTATTATCACGTTGGGTCTTTCTGTCGCCCCTGCCGACATCGGCATCGCCGCCAATGAAGCCAGAGCCATGATGTTGTTCTTGTTCATGTCAGTATCTTGTCGTTAGTTATTTCATTCTGTATATGGTGAACGATTTCTCTGCTACGGTGATTGTCGGCGTTGATTTCACGAATAGTTCGCGTCTTTCCTCGGGGTTGACGGCATTTGGATTGTCGGGAGTAGCACGCTGGTCGGGTTTTGCGGTGAGTGTGGTGATGTCGGCTCTGCCGGTGAACTTCCTGCCGTTCAGGTTGAGGGAGAATGTGGCAGGGGTGTTGCCGAGGTTTATTATCTTCACTATGTACTCTCCCGTCCGTGTGTCTTTGCCTGCTGTCACGAAGAGATTCTTTTCGCCTTCGGTGTTTGACACGTCATACACCACATCCACAGTGTTGTCGCGCAGCATCTTGCACAGATGGTAGTTGAAGGTCTTCACGCTTTGTGTGGACGAGTTGAGAAGCATGGGCTGAAGGTCGCCACGGTTTATGCACTCCCAGTTGCGCATCAGTGGTCGGTCTGCCATGATTGGCTTCAGGTCGGCGTTGCGTTCCAGTGCCATCTTGAATATGCCTTCGGCGAGTATGGCAGTAGGGTATTGTCCCACCGGACCGCCCACACCGTTGCCCATGATTCCGAGTTCGGCTATGTAGAGGCGTATGCCCTGCCGCTTGTAGTGGTCGAAGCGGTGGAAGTTGTCAATGGCCCACTGCACGTTGCGGTAGTAGTGCTCGTCGAACACTTCAATTTCCTTCTTGTCCACAAACTTGTCAATGTCCTCCTGCTGGCGGTCGTTCAGCGTGCTGTTGGCAATATATATAAGGTGTGGATAACGCTCTTTGAGAGCTTTGTAAATCTGATGGTATTTCTCGTAATACACGGGTCCGAAGTCTTCGTTTCCTATTTCGACATATTTCAGAGGGAACGGTTCGGGATGTCCGTTTTCGGCACGCATGGCTCCGTACTTGCTGTCTGTGGGACCAATGGCATACTCGATTGCGTCCAAGGCATCCTGAATGTAGTAGTTCACATCGGTGGGTTTGTGCATGAAGTTGCCGTCCTTGTCGCGCTTCACCCATTCCGTGCAGACCATGCCCACGGGTATGACATACATGGCGTTGCATTCTAAATACTCGCAAAGTTCATAGAACTCGTGCATGCCGAGTCCGTCGCTGCGGTAGTGTGGTTCCCACTTTCCCCACTGTCCTGGGCGCATGGCGATGTCGCCCACCGTCTTTTTCCAGTGGTTCATGGTCTCTTCATTCACTCCGTGTATATTGCATCCGCCGGGAAAACGCAGGAAGTCGGGGCGGTAGTCCTTGAGGTTCTGCACTATGTCGGCACGGAATACCGACTTGCCACCATCGTAAGTGTCGCCGGGAAACATCGACACCATGTCGAGTTGCAGTGTGCCTTTCTTTGTTGGGACGATGCGCAGCATACCGTCGGCTACGCTCTTCTGGGCGGTGAGCGTCACGTTGTGCTTCTCCCAGGAGTCTCCCTTCCTTAGAGTTATGGTTGCCGGTGTCGAGCAGGGTTTGCCGTCCTTGTCGGCAAGGCACACTTCAAGCGCGCCTTCATACTGCCTGGCAAGCGCGTAGAGCGACAACCGGTAGCCTACGCCCTGCTTGAAAGCCATACCGAAGTAGCCGGTGTTTACGATGGCGGCATCGCTTCCGTTGCTTATGTCTTCAAGCACATCAATGCGCATGGAGTGGCTGTTGTTGGCGTTCAGAGGGTTGTCGGTGGTGCGCTTTACGCGTATCGGCGAATTGGTGAGCGGCAGAGTGAGCCATCCCACGAGCGGGTCTATCTGGTAAATCTGCTTTATGGGTTGCTTGGGGTTGGGCATGTCGGCATACATTCCGTCCTTGATAATGAGTCCTTCGGGCAGGTTAGCCTCCTCAAAGTTGCGGTTGCGCACAAGTTCTGCATACAGACCTCCGTCGCCTATCATGCCTATCTCCTCATAGTGCCAGCCGTATTCCACGCGCTGCACTTTCTTGGCTTTCTTCGTATTTACAGTTACAATGTCTGTGGCTAAGGCTTCTGGCGTTGCAGAAAACAGCATCATTGCAGATAGAAAAGATGCGGCTGCCGGTAGGTTCCAATAATGTTTCATGATTTTTTGAATGTGTTTTTGTTTTTTGGAAAAATGAAATAGGACTGTATAAAGACATACGGCTATTCTCACGATGCCTGAATCCACGGCGACAACGTGCTGACATACACATCCGTTTCGTTGTCTGTAGCAAAATTACTCCTTACCTTTTTATAATAATAACACAGGAAGGTCTAAAAATGGAAAAATCAGACCAAGATAACCTGATTTCTCTTTTTAAACCCGTTTTTATAGATTTTAAAGCCCTCTATGGCTCAATAATTCTATTTTATAAGATTCATAGATGCGATTAATTTTGAACACCTACTTATAGATAAGAAAAAGAAAAAAGAGGGAGAAAAAAGGTCTGTAAGTTGTGAGAATATTGTCTCAATCCTTTTGTCAGCCACACTTGCCTTTGACAGATCATAGGAATGGATAACTCCACTTAATAAAAATCAGCGACATGTACAACCTTTTACTCATATTTATCAACTTAAATTAATTCCGCCAACGGGTAGTAAAAGTAAATATAATTCATTTTTCTATAGCCATTACTTGTCTTTTTACATTTAATTTGCTATATTTCCTCTATAAAAGTAGCCCCCTCCAAGCAATATAACATACTATAGAAAGCCTATGTCTGCTTGGTAAAAAAATGGCTCACCCGACAAAGTTCGTGGTGGTCTACCCAAACACCAACGACACCCGATAGAAAAAGAATGGAATGTCCCTTACCCCACGCAGTTGGCTTCTAAAAGCCTTCAGCTTGGAATTGAGCGATTCTGCCGATGCGTTGGTAGCGCGCGAAATGAAGTAATTGAGTATTTCGTCCTCGTAGGTCTTAATGGTGTCCCTGACAGCCTTTATTTCTCTCAGTGTGGATTCCGTAACCTTGTCATACCATTCGTGGAGTCTTGTTTTGGCAGAGTCTTTTGTAAGACTCTTGCCCTTGAATATGCCCCTTAGCGAATTGATGATGCCGTATGCCTCCTTCAACTTTGGATACTCGCCAAACAACAACTTCGCTCGTTCTTCCTGCCCGTTGGTCCACTTGTCTCGGCTCTTGAGCATCTGCTTTCTGCATCTGGTAAGGCTTTCCACCTTGGTTTCCTCGTTGCTCCGAGTTGACGGAACGAAACGTGCGGAAAGGCGCATAGGTTTGCGCCCACGCTTCTTTCCTTTTGGACGCTTGTGCGTCTTGCGGTATGCCTTTCGTTGTTTAGCCAACCGTTCCAGTTTCTTCCTGAACTCAGCCTTTTCCTTTTTCTGCTCCTTGATTGCTTCGCGCTTCAATCGCAGCCGTATCTCCTCAATGCCTTCCCCGCAGCGTTGGATGACATGAAAGCAGTCGCGTATGATCACGGCTTTTGGGAATGCGGACTTCGCTATGGCCTCCATGCTATTGGACAGGTCCATTGTTACATCTGCGACTCTCAGACGCATCTCTTCGGGCAACGACATCAGTTTCTCGATGACCTCAGATGGTTTCGTGCCTTTTAGGATCAAAAGTATGTGACAGTTGATGGCTTGGAATTCTGTGTGGATACGGTTTCGAAGGAAGCCACGCTTGTTACTGGATCTTATTGTTATAGTGGGGACATAAAGGTACCCGAGAAAATTACGGATGGCGGTGTTGAATATACGGTCACCGCGCTTGGTGACGAATGCTTTTCCTACTGCTCCGGTCTGACAAGTATAACTATCCCCTCGTCCGTGACAAGGCTGGGATACAGTTGCTTTGAAGACTGCACCGCTCTGACAAGTATTGATATCCCCTCTTCCGTGACATCGCTGGGTGATAACTGTTTTAATTTATGCACCGAACTGAGAGGTATTGATATCCCCTCGTCCGTGACATCGCTGGATGACTCTTGCTTTATGTACTGCATGAGTCTGGAAAGTATTGATATCCCCTCGACCGTGACATCGCTGGGTGATAACTGTTTTTTGGGCTGCTCCAGACTGACAGGTATTGACATCCCCTCGACCGTGACAACGCTGGGAAGCGGGTGCTTTTCTTACTGTTCCGGACTGACAAGTATTGATATCCCCTCGACCGTGACATCGCTGGAAGACGAGTGCTTTGAAGGCTGCACCGGTCTGACAAGTATAACTATCCCCTCGTCCGTGACATCGCTGGGAAGCCGTTGCTTTTCTTACTGTTCCGGTCTGACAAGAATTGATATCCCCTCGTCCGTGACATCGCTGGGATGGAACTGCTTTGAAAGCTGTACCGGTCTGACAAGTATTGATATCCCCTCTTCCGTGACAATGCTTAACGGTTTTTCAGGTTGCACCAGTCTGAGAAGTATAGATATCCCCTCTTCCGTGACAACGCTGGGAAGCGATTGCTTTAGTGGCTGCACCGGTCTGACAAGTATTGATATCCCCTCGTCCGTGACATCGCTGGGAGACGGGTGCTTTTACGGCTGCACCGGTCTGAGAAGTATTGATATCCCCTCGACCGTGACATCGCTGGAAGACGAGTGCTTTG
>ONBC01000110.1:0-7160 GCA_900315955.1 uncultured Prevotella sp. | reverse complement strand
GCTGCACCGGTCTGAGAAGTATTGATATCCCCTCGACCGTGACATCGCTGGAAGACGAGTGCTTTGAAGGCTGCACCGGTCTGACAAGTATTGATATCCTCTCGACCGTGACATCGCTGGGAAAGCAGTGCTTTTATGGCTGCACCGGTCTGTTAAGCATAATTTGTGAAAATCCCAATCCGCCTTCTGTTGGTTTCAGAGCTTTTGAGGATGATACTTATTCGAATAGTACGCTTTATGTTCCTGGCGTCGCAGCTTATCAAGCGGCTGATGGTTGGCAAAATTTCAAAAATATCAAAAAAATTGCGACCGACGACATCAGTGCGGCAAAAATGCGTGGTGTGGTAGTAGCTGCCGAGGGCGGTATTGTTACCGTCAGCGGACTTAGCGATGGCGCGAAGGTGGAGTTCTTTTCCATTGACGGCAAACTGATTGGCGCAGAAAAAGCCAACAGCGGCACTGCCAGTATCAAGACATCTGAACATGTTGTCATCTGCAAGGTAGGCAGGAAAAACATCAAGATACTCGTGAAATAGCAGGAAGGCCAATAACAACATGAAGCCCTTATGCATCGAAAGGCTACGCTTGCCGTAGCTGAGTCAGGTAGATGCATAAGGGCTTTTTTATTCCTTCTTTACATAGATATACTTTGGGTGTCGCCCCAGCACAAACAGTGTGACGGGGCATATTCATATTCGAAACCATTTGCGTCGTAAATCGCTCCATAGAAGAGATTGCTATTGATCTTGTTCATGAAGCCATAGCTAAAGAGGTGAAGGAGCTTTGCATTTCATCGTGCTTCATGTAATTACATAGTGCTTCAGCTGTAATATGTCGCCACTCTGTCGCCACTATTTCAAACTTAAAATGCCAAACAACTGATATTCAATTGCTTGGCATTCAACGTGGTGCGCCTGACAGGACTCGAACCTGCACTGCGTGAGCAACTAGATCCTAAGTCTAGCGCGTCTACCAATTCCGCCACAGGCGCATGAAAAAAACAAATATCGCGAAAGATGTTACGCGATGAGTGCTGCAAAGGTATGAAAAATAATTCATACGAGCAAAGAAAAGATAAATGTTCTTGCCGATTCTGCGCTAAACCGTGTGTTTTTCGTAACTTTGCAAATGAAACAATCGGTTGGCCTATCATAAGAGCATTGGACAACCCTAATAATCATTGTATGAAGAGAACACGCTTATTATCAGTCATCGCTTTTTCCGTGCAGGTCGGCGTATTGCCGGTCGGCGCGCAGACGCATCCCGCCTACGAGATGGCGGGAAAAGATACTACGTGTCAGATATTCGTTTATAGTCCCGGCGCTACGAAGGGACTGCATGTCGCTTATCTCACAGACAAGGAGCAGTGGCAGGATATCGGCCAGCTCTGCGGATCCGACTATGGTCCGTGGGGCGCGGAGAAGAAGATGTACACGCCGTATGTCGTCCACGCCGCCGACGGCTCGTGGCGGTTGCTGTTCTCGGTGAACGGCACGGCTCCGTGCTTTGCAGCGGCTTACAGTGAGGACCTCGTGACATGGCGCCCGCAGGATTATCCGCGGATGAGCGAGCATGGCACTTTGGCGCCCGTGATGTTCCAGATGGACGATGGCTCCTTCGATATCTATTTTAAGACAAAGGACGGCGGACGGCGCTATGTCAAAGCCGACAAGGACTTCCGGCATTTCACGGAAGACAAGGCGCCCAGCTCTATCGGTGACGATGCCTGGATCATGGACACGGCGACGGTGGCGGGACAACGATATTCCGGTAACCAGTTTGAGGTGTCCAAGGTGCATCTCGACTATATCACCAACTATTTCCAGGCGTTGGCCAACGAGCGCGAGCGTTATGCGGAGCGGATGAAAGACGACGCAACGCGCTTCGCCGCTTTGGGTCATGGGGTCCATGCCACGTTGACGGTTGACGAGTCGAAAGTGAAGAAGATCACCGACAAGCTCGTGGGCGTGTTCTTCGAGGATATCAGTTATGCGGCGGATGGCGGACTCTATGCCGAGCTCGTGCAGAACCGTGACTTTGAGTATTCGGCGGCTGACCACAACGGCTGGAAGGCGGAGACGGCCTGGACATCCAATCGTCCCATAGTGATCAGTAGCGCCGATCCGCTCTCGGCGAATAATCCGCACTATGCCGTTCTCGCCAAGACCGACGAGACAACAGACACCTTATTCAATAAGGGCTGGAGCGCAAAACGTTGGGGCATAACGACGGCGGCTCCCTTGGAGCAGTTCGACTTCTCCGTTTATCTGCGTGCGGCCGATGGCGTCAAGAACCAGGTGCTCGTGTCGCTCATCGGCCGGGACGGACGGGTGTATGCCAAGGAGAAGATCAAGCTTGGGGGCGCAGGCTGGCAGCGCTATGCCCTGCCCCTGGTCGTGGACAAGAAGATGGTGAAGGGCGATGTGAAGCTTGCCCTGACCCCCTTGAAAAAAGGCAAGGTTGATGTCGACATGGTGAGCCTCTTCCCCCACGACACCTTCAAGGGCCACGGACTGCGTAAGGACCTTGCTGAGGCCGTCGCCGCCTTGCACCCGAAGTTTGTGCGCTTCCCCGGAGGATGCATGAGTCATGGTCATGGACTGGACAATATCTATCATTGGAACGAGAGCGTGGGACCCTGGCAGGACCGTAAACCGGCAAAGAACATCTGGGGCTATCATCAGACGCGCGGCCTGGGATTTTATGAGTATTTCCAGTTTTGTGAGGATCTCGGCGCTGAGCCGTTGCCCGTGCTCGCCGCCGGTGTGCCCTGTCAGAACTCGGCGGCTGACAAGGATGGCTATGCCGGACAGCAGGGTGGCATCCCGATGAAAGACATGCCGGCTTACTGCCAGGAGATCTTGAATATGATCGACTGGGCCAATGGCGATCCTGCCACGTCGCCATGGGCTAAGATGCGTGCTGAGGCAGGTCATCCGGCGCCGTTCCACCTTAAATATATAGGTATAGGCAACGAGGACATCATCTCTACGGTCTTTGAAGAACGGTTCAAGATGATCGCCGAAGCCGTGAAAGCCAAATATCCCGACATCACGGTCTGTGGCACCGTGGGCCCGTTCCATGATCCTTCCGCCGACTATATCGAGGGCTGGAAGTATGCCAAGGAGAACAAGAAGATCGTCGATATGGTCGACGAGCACTATTACGAGTCGCCGGGCTGGTTCATGCACAACCAGGACTATTATGATGCCTACGACCGCACGGCCCCCCAGGTTTACCTCGGTGAGTGGGCCTCGCAGGGGCGCACCGTGGAGAATGCCCTTGTGGAGGCGCTGCACCTCTGCTCGCTGGAACGAAACGGTGATGTGGTGCGGATGGCAAGCTATGCTCCGCTGTTCTGCAATGAGGAGCATCAGAACTGGAACCCCGATATGATCTATTTCAACCGGGACAGCATCACAGCATTGACACCCAGTTATTATACCCAGCAACTGTGGGGCAACAACGGTGGGGACGAATATGTCAGTTCTTCTTTCGACCTCCCTGCCTCCGTCGGCTACCGTGTCAGTGGCAGCGTCGTGAGAGATGCCGGGGGACGGACCATCGTCAAGCTTGTCAATGCCCTGCCACAACCCCTGACAGTAAGCATCCAAGGACTGTCATTGGCAGACGGTACCGTTGCTGAAGGCTTCGGCGGCAAGCCCGAAAGCAGACAGGTGACGGCCGTGAAGACAACGGTAGAGGGTCAAAAAGTCACACTCCCGGCTTATAGTGTCGTTGTGATCCGCTGATAACGAAGGTTGGTTTGTGTCAATTTGTCAGTCGGGATTCAAGCATCTGTCCTTGGCATATCGTTTGTTTAATTGACAGCGAACATTTGGTTCAAGCAACATTAACAACGATAATAAATAAAAAATACATACTATTATGGGAAAGATTATTGGAATCGACTTAGGTACTACCAACAGCTGCGTAGCCGTTTTTGAGGGCAACGAGCCGGTAGTGATTGCAAACTCTGAAGGCAAGCGTACCACACCTTCTGTGGTAGGCTTCATGAAAGACGGTGAGCGTAAGGTCGGTGATCCTGCTAAGCGTCAGGCTATCACGAACCCGAAGAACACCGTATATTCGATCAAGCGTTTCATGGGTGAGACCTATGATCAGTGCAATGCCGAGGTGTCACGTGTGCCTTACACCGTCATCAACGACAACGGTTATCCTAAGGTGCAGATTGAGGGTGCCGCACATCCTTACACACCGCAGGAGATCTCTGCCATGATTCTGCAGAAGATGAAGAAGACCGCTGAGGATTATCTGCCGTCATCACGGTGCCTGCTTACTTCTCCGACTCTCAGCGTCAGGCTACGAAGGAAGCCGGTGCTATCGCCGGTCTGAACGTCCGTCGTATCGTCAATGAGCCTACGGCTGCTGCCCTGGCTTATGGCGTGGACAAAGCCAACAAGGATATGAAGATCGCTGTGTTCGACCTCGGTGGTGGTACATTCGATATCTCTATCCTCGAGTTCGGCGGCGGCGTGTTCGAGGTGCTCGCTACCAACGGTGATACGCACCTTGGCGGTGATGACTTCGACCAGAAGATCATCGACTGGCTCGCTGACGGCTTCAAGGCTGATGAGGGCATCGATCTGCGCAAAGACCCGATGGCCATGCAGCGCCTGAAGGAGGCTGCTGAGAAGGCAAAGATTGAACTCTCGTCTACTACGTCGACAGAGATCAACCTTCCTTACATCTCTGCTGAGGGTGGTGTGCCAAAGCATTTGGTGAAGACGCTGACACGTGCTCAGTTTGAGCAGCTCTGCCACGATCTTATCCAGAAGTGCCTCGTGCCTTGCCAGAACGCTATCCGCGACGCTAAGCTCACGACGAACGATATCGATGAGGTCATCCTCGTAGGTGGTTCAAGCCGTATCCCCGCCGTGCAGACCTTGGTGAAGAACTACTTCGGCAAGGAGCCTTCCAAGGGTGTGAACCCCGATGAGGTCGTCGCTGTAGGTGCCGCTATCCAGGGTGCTATCCTGAACAACGAGAAGGGTGCCGGCGATATCGTGCTGCTCGATGTCACGCCGCTGTCTTTGGGTATTGAGACCATGGGTGGTGTGATGACAAAGTTGATCGATGCCAACACGACCATTCCTTGCAAGAAGACCGAGACGTTCTCTACCGCTGTAGATAACCAGACAGCCGTGACGATTCACGTGCTGCAGGGTGAGCGCCCGATGGCTGCTCAGAACAAGAGTATCGGTCAGTTCAACCTGGAGGGTATCGCTCCGGCTCGCCGTGGCGTTCCTCAGATCGAGGTGACCTTCGATATCGATGCCAACGGTATCCTGAACGTCAGCGCTAAGGATAAGGCTACCGGCAAGGAGCAGCAGATCCGTATCGAGGCCAGCAGCTCGCTGAGCAAGGAGGATATCGAGCGTATGAAGGCTGAGGCTAAGGCCAACGAGGAGGCTGATAAGAAGGAGCGTGAGAAAGTGGACAAGCTCAACCAGGCAGACTCTATGATCTTTACGACCGAGAACTTCCTCAAGGACAATGGTGACAAGATCCCGGCTGACAAGAAGCCCGCTATTGAGCAGGCACTTCAGCAGCTCAAGGATGCCCACAAGGCGCAGGATCTCAACGCTGTCGACACCGCTACCGCCGCGCTGAACGCTGCTGTTCAGGCTGCCAGCGCTCAGATGTACGGCCAGGCTGGTCCTCAGGCTGGTGCCCAGGGCTTCCAGGGCGGTGCCAACGCCGGTGCCGGCTCGCAGCAGAACACGAACAACGGTTCTGACAACAAGTCGGACGACAATATCCAGGATGCCGACTTCGAGGAGGTGAAGTAACCAAGGAGCGAAGGCAGTGGCAAGCTCGCTTGACACTGCTGAGCGACGACGGTTACTCGGCGAGAGCCAAGTAATGCCGCCAGGAAAAACGATAATAAACAACATGCAAATGCGTGCAACTCAATGAGTTGCACGCATTTTGCGTTTATAGGGTTCTTGGTTCTTATGCCTTTGATATGTGTTTGTTTATGGCTTATTTGCAACATATTTGCGACACAACAAAAAAGTAGATAAAGTGGGACTTGCTCCCACCAATAACTGCTTGCCTTTCTTTCCTTTTATAGCCTATTCCTATAAGGTGTCGTGATAGCTCACACAATCACATTCTCACCAAAAAGAAAATGTTATAGTGTGATTCTCATTCTTGCTATTACCTCCTTTATATTCATAAAATTATCGTACCTTTGCCAAAAGAAGTGAAATAAAGAAGAAATGAACAGAAATCAACAGATCATCCGCACGAGTGTGGTGGGCATCTCCGCCAACCTCTTCCTTGCCGCCTTCAAAGCGGTGGTGGCAGGATGGGTGGCAGGGTCTGTGGCTATCGTCATGGACGCCATCAACAACCTGAGCGATGCGCTCTCGTCGGTCATCACTATTGTGGGCACCAAATTGTCGGAAAAGCCTGCCGACCGCAATCATCCCTTTGGTTATGGCCGCGTGGAGTATTTCAGCGCCATCATCATCTCTGTTATCGTGCTCTCTACGGGTATCCTCTCGTTGATGGAGAGCGTGAAGAAGATCTTTCATCCCACCCAGCCGACTTATAACGCAATTACGCTGGTCATCATCATTGTGGCTATTGTCGTTAAGATTGTCTTGGGCTGGTATGTCAAGAAACAGGGTGTGAAGTTGCAGAGCAATGCCTTGGAGGCCAGTGGCGCCGATGCCACTTTTGATGCAGTGGTGACCTTCTCGACCCTCGTCTCCGCCGGCATCATGCTTATCACGAACATCAACCTCGACGGCATTCTCGGATCCATTATCTCGCTGGTCATCATTAAGGCGGGTATTGAAATGATTGGAGCGCCGGTGGGACAACTCCTCGGAAAGAGCATATCAAGGGACATGATGCACAACATCATGCAGGACGTGAAGCAGTTTGCCGGAGTGCTCGGTGTCTATGATGTCATCCTCAACTACTATGGTCCCAACGCCATCATCGGTTCGCTCCACGTCAGCGTGCCGGAGTCGATGACGGCCAGGCGCATCCATGGCCTTACACGGTCCATCACCAAACTGCTCTACGACAAGTATCATATCATTGTCACAGTGGGCATCTATGCCGTAAGTGACCATGGCAAGGATGGTGAGCTGCAAAAAGGCGTTATGAATTTCCTGAAGAGC
>ONBC01000126.1 GCA_900315955.1 uncultured Prevotella sp. | reverse complement strand
CCAATGAAGTCTGGAGCAAACTTTTAGTCTTTTCCATCATTGTTGACTTTAGGTGTCAACCTTATTTAAAAAAAGACACAGGATCGTGACACGTATGGGAAAGCCGTGGGAAGTCGTGAAGAGCCGCTGCAAAAATTGATGCAGAGCCGTGGAAAGTCTGATTATCAAGGAAAGTATTTGGTCTCAATAAAAAAGAGACGAAGTTAGGAATTAGAAGTTAGGATTTAGGAGTTAAAAGATAGGAGAAAGGTTAAGAGACACCACTGCGCGAGCCTTTTTAAGGTTTTTCTTGCTGAGATGCAAGGGTTTTATTGGTTTTGGTCAGGAAGGAATACGACTGATTAAACATGGGTGACGCATTGACGAAGTCTGGGCGGATTTGACGAGTGATAAAGACGAATGAGAATTGATAGATATATAAAAGGCGTAGCACGTGTAAGGTCACATGTTACGCCTCTTTCTTGATGACGGGCTTTGCGATTATTCGGCTGCCTTGATTAGCTCCTTGAGCTGATTCTTATTGATGACAATGTAGTTCATTGTCCAGTTGTTAATGCCGTTGCTCTCATCTTCGAAGAAGATTGCCAGACTGCCATCCTTCAACTTCTCCATGGTTGAGTAGGAAGCGGCGCCGGCCTGAAGCTGATAGATGCTCTTCCAGGTTCTGCCTTCATCCAAGCTGGCAAAGAGGCGCAGGTCAGCGCGCTGCAATGAAGGTATGGTAACGGGAAGGGTGTGGAGCATAATGTCCTTTTCCTTATTGGTCTTTCTGGAATAATAAAGGATGTCTGCGTTGCAGGCAGCTCCGGAGAGTTGTTTGTCGCGGTACTGCTTCCCCCATTCGAGCGTGTTGCCCTCGGTCCGGTTGAATCCGCGTTCCCCTTGCTGTCGGACAGATATCATGATGCTTCCGTCGTTTCGTTGCAGGAGTTTTGACTCATCAGCTCCGAGATAGGCAATATGATTGTCGAGCGTCCAATGCTCGCCTTCGTCCTTTGAATAGAGTACATATTCGCGGATGATGCCTTTGGCGTTCTTGTAGTTGCAAGCGAACATGACCGTTCCGTCCGTTGTGCAGATGCCACGTCCGGATGTGACAAAGAATCCATAAGGATGCAGGGCATTGCGCATGGTGTCCACAGCGTTCTCAAGCCGCTGGTGTACAAGGTCGATAGGTGCCGACCATGTCTTTCCATTGTCGTCACTGTACATCATGGCTATATCAGCCTGTCCGTTCCAGAAATTCTTGTTGCCTGCACAGGAGAGGCAGATGATTCGTCCTTTGGCAGTCACTACGAGTGCGGGGTCTCCAAATCCGAAATCGAAGGATCCTTTTCCCTTGCCTTGCGCTATGGTTAAAGGTTCGCTCCAGGTGAGGCCCTTGTCGGTAGAGCGCCGGACGACAAGATCAATGCGATGGGAACCCGCATCGCCTAAGTCGTCGAACCGTTTGTCAAAGGCGGTGACGACACTGCCATCCTTGGCTACAACCATTGCGGGGATGCGATAATAATGGCTGCCATAGGTGTCGGGCATTCCTAAGAATCGTTGGACGGAATAGATCTTTTGTGCATATTGGGGATCCTTGTCGAAGCCTGTTGCCTGCTTGCCATTCAACAGGATGTTGTCTATTCGTGCATCGAGAGAGTCGCCGACTGTAGCCTTCCTTTTCACATCGACCGTGATATACAGGAAATAGGGTTTGCTGTGATCCGCTGTTTCTTTCCTCTGCGTCTTGTTTATTGCCGTGAGCAGGTCGAGCGTCTTCCTTTGAGGCTTGATGCTTGCCAACCTGATCGGCTGAGGATCGGCTGGAAAGTTGGTGTAGTATGATTTGTAGAGATGAACCGAGTCGATATTGGCGAGCGTGTTACCTTTTAGAGTGATACTTATCTGATCGGGGCAGGTCTTAGCGTATGCTCCTGAGACGGACAGTTTCAAGAGTACGGCGTTCTTATTGCCCAGTCCTGTAGTTTGGTAACCTTGGCTGACATTGATGTCTCCTGCTTTCGCTATTGTTGTCAGGAGGGTAAGCGAAACAGTAAGCCATAATTTGTGCAACATAGAGGGAATAGTCTTTAGATATTAAAACGATACAGAAAAAGGGTCATCCTTTTTGTTAAGAAAGAATGACCCTCTATATTAGAGTCTGCTTCTGGTAAGAGAAGCAAAGCCGTGATTAGTCGCAGTTGGCGAGCTTGTTCTCAGAACCGAGAACGTCCTTGATCTTCTCCTCGTACATCTCGATCATGTAGTTACGAGCCACCTTGCCATACTGGCGAGGATCGAAGTACTCAGGATGATTAGCCAGCGTCTCACGTACACCAGCTGTGTAAGCCAGACGAGAGTCGGAGTCGATGTTGATCTTGCAGACAGCGCTCTTGGCAGCCTCGCGGAGCTGATCCTCTGGGATACCCACAGCGTCAGGCAGCTTGCCGCCGTACTGGTTGATGATGTCGACATACTTCTGAGGAACAGAAGAAGAGCCGTGCAGAACGATTGGGAAGCCGGGGAGCTTCTTCTCGATCTCATGCAGCACGTCGAATGCCAATGGAGGAGGAATCAGGCGACCAGTCTTCGGGTCACGTGTGCACTGCTCGGGCTTGAACTTGTAAGCACCGTGGCTTGTGCCGATAGAGATAGCGAGGCTGTCGCAGCCAGAGCGCTGGCTGAAGTCGATCACCTCCTCAGGCTTTGTATAGTGAGACTCCTCAGAAGAAACCTCATCCTCAACGCCGGCGAGCACACCGAGCTCAGCCTCAACGGTGACATCATATTTGTGAGCATACTCCACGCACTTGCGGGTGAGCTCAATGTTCTCCTCGTAAGGCTTGCTTGAACCGTCGATCATGACGCTGGAGAAGCCTAAGTCTACGCAGTCCTTAACGAGCTCGAAGGTATCTCCGTGGTCGAGGTGCAGCACGATCTCGGGATGATGGCAGCCGAGGCTCTTTGCAAACTCCACAGCACCCTGTGCCATGTAACGGAGCAGGATAGGATTGGCGTATGCACGTGCACCCTTGGAAACCTGCAGGATGACAGGGCTCTTCAGTGTTGAGCTGGCT
>ONBC01000116.1 GCA_900315955.1 uncultured Prevotella sp. | reverse complement strand
TCCAAACCGCCCGTGCGATATTTTACCGTGGCATCGTCGTAGGTTGTCCATTTCTCGTTATATTTTACTTGGCTGGATGCCTCCATGCTGATGCCGTCGCCCTGACGCTTCTTCGTCTTTATGCGGATGACCGCCCCGACTTCTGCATTGTACTTGGCACCAGGCGAGGTAATGACATCCACGCTCTTGATGTCGGTGGACTTCAGCCGCTTCAGTTCGCGGGCGTTCTGTACTTTCTTGTTGTTGATGTAGATTTCAGGTGTACCTTTGGCAAAGACGGTGAAGTTGCCGTCGCCACCCTGTACCTGTGGCAGCATCGACAGTACATCGTCAGCCGTGCCGACATCCTTCAGCAGCGAGTTCTGAATATCGACGGTCATGCCTCCCGCGGTCATCTTATATTGTGGACGTTCGCCCTTCACCACCACTTCACCCAACTCTTTCGTGTCGGGCTGCATCTGGATATCGCCCACATTGCCCGTCCGTGCATCGAGGTACTTTGTCGTATATCCAACGCTTGTCACTTTCAGCAGACCATCTTGTATGTCGGTGCTGATGCTGAATGTTCCGTCGTCCTTGGTCATGGTTCCTGCGATGAAAGCGGAATCGGCACGGCTGACGAGCACAACATTGGCAAACGGCATCGGCTTGGCCTGCTCGTCAATCACCCTGCCGCTGATGTCCTGTGCTGCCGAGACTATCGCCACGAGGCACATCATTGAAAATAAAATCAGTCTTTTCATACCTTTTACGAGTTTTTGCCCGCACGAGTTTTTGCCCGCAAAATAAATGAAACGACCAAAAACATCTACTACCCAAATGGGTAATTCTGCATCGCGGAGATGAAAAATTACCCATTTGGGTAGCAAAATATGTTAAAATCGTGGGGATGATGTCATTCCCGACGTGCCGTCGCCTACCCGTAGCCTTTCAGACGAGGCCGTAATTGGTAGCAAGGGCGAGGGCTTCGGTAATGTTCTGCACGTTGAGCTTCTCGAAAATCTGGCGGCGATAGAACTTCACGGTGTCGAACGAGCGGAGCATCTTCTCGGCTATCTCTTTCATGGTGTAGCCCTGTGCCGAGAGCGTCAGAATCTGCTTCTCCTCAGGCTTCAGGGTAATGGTCTCGCGGCTCTTCCATCGGTGGGCCTCCAAAGAATACTCGCGCTTCTCGCCCGTATGGAACTGGAAGAATTCGATGTGCCCGGCCTCCTTGTGGGGCGAGAGCGAGACGGTACAGAGGGCCAGCCAAACGCGGCCTTCGTCGGTCATGGCAAGAGGCGTAATCTTGTGGTTGACGAGCAACAGACGATTGCCGTTGGTGATGTGGAAGTCGTAGGACATCATGCACTGGCGGCGGTTCTCCAAAGGTTCGTCGTAGAAGGCACGGAACCCGGAGCGGTTTAGTTCGGTGAGCATCGGCACCTCGTCCTCAGGCACGTGGCTCAGGTAGAAACCGTAGCCCATCTGGCATACATCGTCGGCAGTGTGTCCGCAGAGGAAGAGCGGATTGTCCGAGACGTAGAGGAAGTTCTTGCGGTAGTAGTCGATGATGTAGATGCTCTGGTAGGTGGTCTGCGCGAAAGCCTGCGCCGCCTCCACGTAAGGCTGTGCCCTCTGGTAGTCGGCATCGGTGATGCCCTCCACGCGGTTCTCGTACATAAAGAAATCGTCTATCTGTTCCATATTGCTCTTTGTTTTATTCAGTTATACTGTTGAACGGACGCCCTTACGGTAAGTCCCCTCCTTACCCTCGCGCTCGCAATGCTCGGCTATGCCGCTTTGCTTGCAAAGAACTCGCGCAGCGCCTCAATATCAATACTGTTTTTTCCGAATTTCTGTTCTATGTTGTTGCATTGCCTTATTATTTGTCATACTCTACCCCATGCTCCATGCAATAGTTGCTTATTTCGGCACAAGCCCCCCACCTGTTTTTGTCATATTCTCCCACTTTGAACATGGCGATACAGATGGTGCGGCAAAATTAATAACTATTTTCTTAAACTGTCTCCTTTTAACTCAAAACGATATGAAGTTTTAACTATTCGGTCGATGATCGAGTCTGCTATGGTCTTGTTTTTCGCAAGGACATCATACCAGTCTGATATCGGTAACTGGCTTGCGTTGATGGTTGACTTCCTTGCATGCCGGTCCTCAATGATCTCCATAAAGTCTATGAGTTGCTGCCAGCTGAGCTTGACAAGTCCGAAGTCATCCACGATAAGCAGATCGATGCCGGACAGCTTGTCGAAGAACTTGGATATGCTCGACTCTATCCGTGCCATGTTTATGGCCTCACTCAGCTTCTGCATATTGTAGTAGTTGACCTTGTAGCCATACATGCAAGCCTGCCGTCCGGGCGCAGTGGCGAGATAGCTCTTGCCAACTCCCGTCGGACCTGATATAAGCACAGATGCACCGGTTTTGAGGTAGTCGCATGTTGAGAGTTGCATGATACGGTCCTTGTCCCGTCCTTTGGTTTTGTCGAAGTTAATTCTCTCAATGCTTGCCTCATAGCGGAACCGGGCGTTCTTGAGAAGCCTTGCAAGACGGCTCACCCGTCTTTTGTCACGCTCCGATTGGAGCATCATTTCCATTCCCTCGCCCAAGGTTATGTCCCTGGTCTTGCGTGTCTCGAGGAAGTCCTTACGATACTCTTCCCAAAGCAGACACATCGTCACGCCGGTCTTGCCCAGTTCCTTTGTGATATACTCCAAACGCCCGGAAAGATCCTGGAAGCGTTTCTCGCTGTACGCTGCATTACCGCCCGTATAGCGGTGCTCAAGCACAGGATCCTCCAACTTCAACAAGCCGTCCAGTCCGATGGGATCCTTGTCCACGAGCTTGACATACTTGCCGACAGTCTTCTTGTCCATGCCGAGCATACGTCCGATCTTGCGGTTGACACTTGCTCCTTGTGGAGCCTGATTAGTTCTTTCAATTTTGACATCTCAATACTTTTTGCTGCCATGATACTCGAATTTTTATGGTAATCCGAGTTGCAAATGTACCGCTATTTTGCCAAATGGGGGACTTTGCTCCGTGACAAGCACTGCGAGTTGGGGAGGGAAGTGTTCCATTTTGATCCGAAACAAGGCCTCTGACAGTTAGATAGAAAATCAAAAAGACCCGTTTTGCTCCGAAATAAGCCCTGGGGGTATGCTCCGAAAAGTGGGGGAACATGCTCCGAAATATGCAGCCATTGGATATAGTATATCTTCCCACAGTTGCGGGGGCTCGGCCACAGTTCCTACTCGTGGATATATGGTCTTGCCGATGTGGAGGAGGCGAAGGCGTATCTCTCGCATCCTGTGCTCGGAACCCGTCTGCGTGAAGTGACGCAAGCGGTGTTGACGCATCATGGCAAGGATATTGTCGCCGTCATGGGCAGTCCTATCGATGCACACAAGTTGCGCTCCTTAATGACCCTCTTCGATGCGGTCTCGCCCAACGACATTTTCCGTGATGTGCTCAACGCGTTCTATGATGCCAAGGAAGATAAGAGGAGTTTAAGCGCCATCCGCAAGATGGAGCGATAGACATCGCCAAAAGAAGGCTCATGTCTTTTCCATTATTCATAAGGTCTGGAGGTCGCTTTCTGAAATCCTTGTTTTCCCATTGTTTTCCCGTTTCAGATTTCGGACGGATTTTCGTCTGTCGTGAAGTGGCACGATACTTGGTGATTTTGTGGAACGGAAGAAAATAAGGGTGATAGAAAGTGGCGTATCATGCTGTTTTCAAACGAGTTATGTTTTCCCATTGTTTTCCCGATAAAATAAAAAGGAGTTACGAAATCTTCGTAACTCCTTGATTTTCAGTGTAGCGGGGGTGGGTAACCAACCCACTTTTTGCACCCCAAAACAAAGGAAATAAAAAGCCTATAAAATGAAATAAGA
>ONBC01000141.1 GCA_900315955.1 uncultured Prevotella sp. | reverse complement strand
CAGGCTGTTTCGGGAAAATAATAATCACCGCAAGCCTCTACTTTGTTTTAGTCAGAATAGAAAGTGCATCTACGCCTCCCGACTTCCTCAATGCGTCACACATATTTAAGTTGTACAGTCTATGCTGACCCAAACCAATAAATCCCTTGAAAACAAGCTGCCGCGGTGAACTGTCGATTCTCGCAAAGCCGTATAGATTTTTCTCGCAGAGTCGCGGAGTTTATTGAGCCGCAGAGTTATTGCCGCTGAGAATCAGAGCACGCTGAGAGACCTCGGAGTTCTTGTCACAACCTGCCAGCCTCAAAGAGGCTGAATGCTTCATAACCCCAGTCTAAACGAGCGAAGCGAGTGCAGACTGGGGTGTGTTGATGACAGCAAGACTGGCTGAGGACGCGCCTCGGAGAGGCACAATGCGCAAAGCGCGTAACGACGGGGCTCCGTCTTGCTACGCATCTAAGATGCATTCAAAATCTCCGAGGCTGCCTCCACCGACGCACGATCTTCTGCGCTAAGCGAGCGACAGCAAGCATAAGTCGTGAAAAGCCGTGAAAAGCCGCTGCAAAAATATCCATGCTTCTCCTTGGCGACCTTGGCGGCTTGGTGAGAATAAAATATCTCGCGGAAGTTGTTCTTCTCTAATCCTTCTGCGCTCAGCGAACGACAGCGAGCATAAGTCGTGAAAAGCCGTGAAAAGCCGCTGCAAAAATATCCATGCTTCTCCTTGGCGACCTTGGCGCCTTGGCGAGAATAAAATAGCTCGCGGAAGTTGTTCTTCTCTAATCCTTCTGCGCTCAGCGAGCGACAGCGAGCATAAGTCGAAAAAAGCATAAGCCAGGAAATGAGGCCTCACTCTGCGAGGAAGTACAAAGGCAGGTGGGGCGTGCCCTCCTTCTTCAGCATGCCTTGCTGAACGAAGCGGGCGAGCCACTGGCGGGCCTTACGTTCACTGAGCCCGAACTCCGTGCGCATGATGCGGCACGTGAGGTAATGGTGGGTGGAGAGATAATCGGACACCTTGCCCCAGAGCTCGTCGGGGAGGTAGGCAACCGACTGCGTGATGTAGCTTGCTTGTGTGAAACAGATATTCCGGCGAAGGTCGTTCATCAGGGCGTTCTCAGGCTGAAAATGGATGCCACGGAGGAAAATGTCCCTGCCCGTGATCTTCTGCTGCTCCGGATCGGCGAGTGAGGCTGCCAGCGAGAAATAACCGAGCTTGGGGATGTGGAACCGTCGACCGCTGCTCAGCGAATGGAAGATGTGATAACGCAGCGCCTCGAAGACCGCTTTGATGTCAGCACGGCTCAGCGTACATTCATGTTCCACGGACGAGGCCAATTCGTCGTCCGTTATCGGAGCCTCCTGCTGAAGCCGTATAAACTTCCGCGTGATGCCCTTCCCCACCACGTTGTTGAGTGTTCCAATTTCAAACTTTATTTCCATATTGTTTAGTATTAAGAGACTGTTCAATACTTGCAGCGGTCATGCCTTGCGCCGGCCACCCAATGCTTAAGTAATCAAGAGACCTCGCAAAGTTACTCGAAGCCTTCGACACGACCAAATCTTCTCAGTTGTGTCACGATCCTGACTCAGTTGTGTCACGATCCTGACTCAGTTGTGTCACGATCCTGCCTCAGTTGTGTCACGATCCTGCCTCGGTTGCGTCAACAGCAAACACAAAAGTTGTTGTATTTCTGAAAATAAGCACAATATTATTGAGTATGTGGAAGAAAAGTCGTAAGTTTGTAACATGACAATAACTCTCATCGTACTTGCCATTACCATTGCCCTGTTCATTTGGGGTCGTTTAAGAAGTGACATTGTAGCCTTGGCGGCGCTTGTCGTGCTCATTCTCTCCGGCATACTCACACCGGCAGAGGCGTTTTCCGGCTTCTCCTCGTCAGTGGTCATCATGATGACGGGGCTCTTCGTCGTGGGCGGAGCCATACTCCAGACAGGCCTGGCACGTGCCGCCGGCAACAGGATGATGGGTATGGCGAAAGGCAACGAGACCAAGGCGTTTTTGCTTGTCATGCTCGCCACGTCGGCTATCGGAGCCTTCGTCAGCAACACGGGTACGGTGGCCCTGATGATGCCTATCATCGTCAGCATGGCGGCGCAGGGCGGATTCAGCAGCTCGCGACTGCTCATGCCCTTAGCCTTCGCCGGGAGCCTTGGCGGCATGCTCACGCTCATAGGCACACCACCCAACCTCGTCGTCAGCGAAGAACTACAGAAACACGGCTTCCCCGGACTGTCGTTCTTCTCTTTCCTGCCCGTAGGCATCGCCGTCATCACCATAGGCATACTCTTCCTGCTGCCCATGAGCAGGACGCTGATCAAGAAACGCAGGAAGCATAATAGAAAAACAGACGGCAAGTCGCTCGACGACCTCGTGGAGGAATACCAGGTCGGCGACAACCTCTATGGCTACAGCGTCCCGGCGAAGAGCAGGATCATCGGGCAGAAGGTGAGCGGCCTCGATCTGAAGAACCGCTATGGCATCACCATCCTGGAGATACGCAATGAGAAGCGCAAGGCATTGGGCATGGTGCGCGATGTCAGTCAGAGCATTGTCTCGGGTGACAGCACCATTGAGGCAGGCGATATCCTTTATGTCGTGGGCAACAGAAATGGTATGGAGCAGATGGCGGCAGACTACGGACTGAGCAGAGAGAAGAATGTGACATTAGGCTTCTACGACATCGGACTGGCTGAGCTTGTCGTGTTGCCGTCGTCGAAACTCACCAACACAAAGATATGCGAATCCAGACTCCGCGAGAACGACAAGGTCAACGTCCTCGGAATACGCCGCGGAGAGGAATACATCTACGACGACCTCGGCAACCGCCGGCTAAAAAGCGGTGACGTGCTGCTTGTGCAGGCCCAGTGGCACGACCTGCTGGCGCTCAACAACGAAAACAGCAACTGGGTGGTTCTGGGACACCCTGATGAGACCATCACCAAAGCCACACTCGACTACAAGGCACCTACAGCCGCCCTCATCATGCTTCTGATGGTTGTCCTGATGGTGACGGGCTGGACGGCTCCGGCGACAGCCGTGATGATAGCGGCGTTGCTGACCGTACTAACGGGATGTTTTCGAAAGGTTGAGGATGCCTACAGCACTATCAACTGGGAAAGTGTCGTGCTCATAGCAGCCATGATGCCCATGTCTACAGCCTTGGAGAAAACGGGCGTCTCGGAAATGATGTCGTCGTCACTGGTAAGCACGTTAGGCGAGATGGGACCTTATGCCTTGATTGCCGGCATCTACTTCACCACCTCCTTTATAACGATGTTTATCAGCAACACCGCAACAGCCGTGCTGATGGCACCTGTCGCCCTGGTGGCTGCGCAGCAGATCCATGTAAGCCCCTATTCGTTTCTCATGGCCGTGACGTTGGGGGCAAGCATGTGCTTTGCCTCGCCATTCTCCACACCCCCAAACGCATTGGTGATGAAGGCAGGACACTACACGTTTATAGACTATATCCGGGTAGGGCTGCCTTTGCAAATGATCATCGGAGTGGCGATGACCTTCCTCCTGCCGGTTTTCTGGCCGAGGCGGTCGCGTGGATATGGTGATCTTCATGCCCGACACCATCTACGTCATGGAGCTGAAGGTGGGCGACACGGCTCGTCATGCCCTTGAGCAGATTGACGCCCGCGGCTATGCCAGGCCTTATCTCACCGATGGTCGACGGGTGGTAAAAGTCGGCATTCGATTCGATGCCGATAAGCACACGGTCGACGAGTGGGAGATAGACACCGTGAATATATCAAAAAGCTGATAGATAATCGAGTAGGAGGTAAACACTAATCATAGGTGCTATATTTCTGTACGCCAGACACGATGTATGCCACCTGCTTCCTTCAGATTTCGTGTCGCCACAATCACCCTTGCCTTTAGCTGTAGCCTTCCCACTATAAGGGCATCATAGGAACTTGCACCCATGAGAACATGCCTATGCCGGGCGAACAATAAGGGTGCGTCAATAGCTTGGCGCACCCTCTTAAAAGATCAAGGAAAATATGTTGTTACTTCCTGATCACCATTTTCTTTCCATTCACAATATA
>ONBC01000117.1 GCA_900315955.1 uncultured Prevotella sp. | reverse complement strand
GGCACTGAGGTAGTAGTCCGATTCCACTGAGATCGCAGTCCGATTCCACTGAGATCGCAGTCCGATTCCACTGAGAACGAATTGCGGTTCTGTATTATACCGTGTACAAGATGTCCTAGACGATTGAAAAGATAATTTGACGCAACCGGGTCAGGATCGTGACACAACTGAGTCAGGATCGTGACACGTATGAGGCAGGATCGTGACACAGATGAGGCAGGATCGTGACACAGATGAGGCAGGATCGTGACACAGATGAGGCACGAGCGTAAGGTAGGCATGAAGCGAGGGCTGAGCTCAGAAATTGCACAGAATTATTACTTGTGCGTGTATTTTATATAACAAACGTTAAATATTCGCGATTGTGAATAAATAATAAAAAGAAAAGTTGCTCTTATCAATATTTTTCCTTATTTTTGCGGTGTAAGCTTAAACCAACATGGGACAAGCAAAGACCTCTACACATTGACTATGGGAAAGTATAACATCACAGAGAAAAAAGAGAAAGACGCAGCTTATCGCACATTGGTTAACCCCAAGCTCATGGACGAGCTTGAGCGCCGTATCAATGACATCATTATCATCCAGAAGAAGTACAGGGACAAGGATTATTCTGCGAAGCAACTTGCCGAGGATCTGACCACTAACACCCGGTATATCTCGGCTGTGGTGAACGTTCGGTTCCACATGAACTATACTTCCTATGTCAACAAGTTTCGCATTCAAGAGGCGATGTCGATGCTCGTTGACAAGCGCTATCAGGAAATGAACATGGAGGAGATTTCCGACATGGTAGGTTTCTCCAACAGGCAGTCTTTTTATGCTTCTTTTTACAAGATCAACGGTGTCACGCCGCGTGAGTATAGGGTGAAGCGCTTGAAGGCATTGCCTCAGTTGGAAGAAAAACCCAAGAAAAGAGGCCGTAAGTCTGGTTCGAAAAATAAAAAAGAGGCCGGCGACAAGGCTACTAAATAAGATGATTCCCAATTCAAATAATCAATTCAATTATTCGAATGAGCGTTTCGCTGATCTTCAGATGCTCAGATACCGTATCGACGGCTTGGAGGCATTAGATGTTCAGCGGAAGGCTTATGTTTTTTATTTGGCCAAGGCTACTTTAGCCGGCCGCGACATCACCACAGACCAGTATGGTAAGTATAATCTTACGATAAGGAAAACGCTTGAGGCTCTTTGGCAAGGTTGTAAAAACAAGTCCTCGGACGACTTTCTTCAGATGGAGGTTTATCTCAAGCGAGTGTGGTTCTCCAACGGCATCTATCATCATTATGGGTGCGAGAAGTTCGAGCCCGGGTTCTCTGAGCCATGGTTCCGAGAAGCTGTGAAGGACTTAGATCCTGTGACGTTGCCGCTTGGCGGGTACCGGAATGTGGATGCGTTGCTCAATGCTGTCTGCCCCGTTATCTTCGACCCGGCCGTCCTTCCCAAGCGTGTGAACCAGGCTGAGGGCGAGGATCTCGTGCAAACGTCGGCTTGCAACTTCTATGAGGGCTTGACGCAAAAAGAGGCGGAAGACTTCTATGCGTCGATGCGTGACCCGGAAGCCGGCGACTGTCAGCCGTCGTGGGGGCTGAACTCCAAACTAGTGAAGCGCGGAGGAAAGGCCGAGGAAGAAAAATACACGACGAAGGGGCTCTATGGTCCGGCACTGCAGAAAATTGTATATTGGCTCGGTAAAGCGAAGGGCGTGGCAGAGAATGATTTGCAGAAGAAGCTTTTCGATCTGCTGATTCAGTATTATACCACCGGCGACCTTCATGTCTTCGATGAATACAGCATTGAGTGGCTGAAGGAGCAACAGGGTGCGGTCGACTTCATCAATGGCTTTATCGAGGTCTATGGTGACCCCTTAGGCATGAAAGGCACGTGGGAAGGTATTGTTGAGCTGAGAGACGAGAAAGCCACGCAGCGCACGCGGACCATCGCCGGGAACGCCCAGTGGTTTGAAGACCATTCGCCGGTGGATCCGCGGTTCCGCAAGCCGAAAGTCAAAGGCGTCTCTGCGCATGTCGTGCAGGCGGCGATGCTCGGTGGGGAGGAGTATCCTTCCACGGCTATCGGCATCAACCTGCCCAATGCCGACTGGATCAGGGCACGCTATGGCTCTAAGAGCGTGACCATCGGCAATCTTACGGATGCTTACAACAAAGCCGCGCGAGGCAATGGTTTCAACGAAGAGTTTGTCATCGATGAGCCCACGCGCGATTTGATAGAGAAATACGGAGACCTCTGCGATGACCTGCACACAGATCTTCATGAATGTCTGGGTCACGGCAGTGGTCAGCTGCTCCCCGGTGTCTCTCCCGATGCGTTGAAAGCCTACGGCAGTACCATCGAGGAGGCGCGTGCCGACCTCTTCGGACTGTATTATCTCGCTGATCACAAGCTCATAGAACTGGGGCTTGTGCCTGATGCTGAGGCTTACAAGAGCCAGTATTATCACTATATGATGAATGGTCTGCTGACGCAGCTCGTGCGTATCAAGCCGGGCAACCAGATAGAGGAGGCGCACATGCGCAACCGGGCTATTATCGCCCGCTGGTGTCTCGCTCATGCTGACGGCTGCGTGGAACTGGTCTCCGTCAGTGGCAAGACCTACGTGAAAGTCAACGACTATCCGCGGCTGCGTACCTTGTTCGGCAGGCTGCTTGCTGAAATTCAGCGTATCAAGAGTGAAGGCGACTATGAGGGGGCCAAGGCTATGGTGGAGACCTACGGCGTAAAGATTGATGCCGGCCTTCATCAGGAGGTTCTCTCCCGCTACAAGAAGCTTAACATCGCGCCTTACAAGGGCTTTATCAATCCTTGGATGAAACCCGTGCTCGATACCGACGGCAACATCGTTGACGTGAACCTCGACTATACGGAGAGCTATTCTCACCAGATGCTCCGTTACTCCCGGGAGTACGGCCTGCTGTAGGGCCCACTCTGTTTCTTCCAGTAGCGTACGTTGTTTCTCGCGTGCATTGTTGTTCCCTCAAGTTCTGTGCCCCGCCGTTTACGGCGGGGATAAAAAATAAAATCGATGACCCAACAAGAAATACAAGATAAGATAAAAGAGCTGAAGCGCAGCTTCCGCCTCGTGATGAACGGTCCCGCCTCGCAGTCGATGCGTGAGAAAGGGCTGGACTATCGTCTCAACTGGGGCGTGCCGTTTATTCAGCTCAAGCAGATGGCCGCGGACCTGCCTCACGACTACGATTTCGCCGTCGCCCTGTGGAAAGAAGATATCCGCGAGTGTAAGATTCTCGCCACCCTCCTCATGCCTCCCGACAAGATGCCGGAGGAGGTGGCAGAGATATGGATGGAGCAGACCCACTCCCAGGAGATGGCGGAGATGCAGGCTTTCAACCTTTATCAGCATGTTGATTATGCGGCTAAGCTGGCCTATCGTTGGATGGCCTCCGACAACGCGGAGCATGAGATCTGTGCCTATGACATCCTCGGTCGTCTCTTCATGAAAGGCCAGGAGCCTAACGAACGGGGGATCAACGAGTTTGTCGACCAGGCTGTGACGGCTCTCCGCTCGCCTTCCGCCGGTGTGCGCCATGCTGCTATGAATGCTATCATGCGCTTTGCCGACTTAGGGCTCGTCTACGAGCGTGTAGCGAAGTCGGCTTTGAAGCGCGAAGGCATTGATTTGCTTTTGTGATGCCTTTTCCAAGGTCTGAGAAAATGGTTGTGATGGCATCTATGGTATCTAT
>ONBC01000118.1 GCA_900315955.1 uncultured Prevotella sp. | reverse complement strand
GGACATATGCAAGAAAATGACGACATAAATACGGCTTATTTTGAGATGACAATAGACTGGATGAAAAATGACAAGGCAATTTAGTTTGGCAGCAGCCTCATGATGAGCAGCATCTCATTGTGCAGCTCTACGCGCTCACTGTTGAGCATCATCCATCCGTTGGCCTGGCGAAAGAAGTAGAACTCAAAGAAGTCTGTTTGATAACGGTCGTGCGTATGAAACCACGGACCTCGCTCTGAGCTGTCGGCGGTATTAAGCAGGAAGTCCACGCCGCACGATGTCTTCGTGTAGCGCATGAGGGTCAATTGCCGGTCGGTCTGCTCTGGGGAAATCCCCAGCCTGTCCTTGTTATCATGAAAATTGAGCATGAGCATTAAACTATATAATATGCAAAGATAGCAATTCTTTTCGATATGCGAAGAGACAGACTTGTTAATCCGGCCCCATTGCATATATCCATTTATCATTTTGGTAGTTTTTCCTTCATAATTGGTACCGGCTCACGTGGCATTTCTCCGTACCTTCGCATCCGTAGAGAAAGGATACTCATTATGTCATTTTACAAGAACTTGGTCATGCAACCAATAAAAAAAAGAAAAATATGAAGAAAACAATGATCACGCTGATAGTACTATTGGCATTTATAACTCAACTGAGCGCTCGTACAACCGTTCGCCTTATTCGCAATGCGACCCTAAGAATAGAATATGCAGGCGAAAAGATTCTGGTAGACCCCATGCTGAGCGCAAAGGGCGAGCTCGGAGCTTCTGCCCTGGGCGTAAATAGAAATCCTCGCGTAAACCTGACCATGCCGGTTGAGGAAGTTTTGGAAGGATTGGATTTGGTTCTCCTTACCCATAATCATCCGGACCACTACGACTCAGCAGCTGTTCGTGCTATTCGCAAGGATATTCCCTGGTTCATACAGACAGAGGATGTTGAGCAGGTGAAGACAAAGGACGGCTTCTACCATGCAGAGGGCGTAGCAGATAGTGCTTACTTCAAAGGCATCACCATCATACGCATAAGGGGAAACCATGGCCGTGGCAAACTTGCCAAGATGATGGGCCCGAGTTCCGGTTATATACTTAAGGCCAGCCATCAACCCACATTATATATCATGGGTGACTGCCTTTGGGATGAAAGAACCCGAATGGCAGTCGAAACTTATAAACCGGACTACATTGTTATAAATACCGGAGGCAACATCTTCATTCCACAGTCACTGAAGGATGGAGATATTACCATGAATGAGATGGAAGCCATGCAGATGATCAAAGCGTGCAATCCTCATATTCGTTTTATCGCCGACCACATGGATGCGGTAGACCATTGTCAGACATCAAGAGAGATTCTTCGCAACCAGGCCATGTACGATAAAGTGGACAGAAATCGCCTGAGCATTCCCGAAGATGGCGAAACAATTGTCCTAAAGTAATTAGTTAGTAAAAGCAATGATAGAGAATTATATCAAGCAGCCAACCGCCTTTCCTTTGGAAGGCAAAGAGCCGTGGGAGATTGTCAGGAGCCTCAATAATATACTTTACCGGCTCATGGAACAACTCGATGACAGCTATACTGTAAAGGACGGTATCGCCATACACAAAACAGCTGTTATCGGCCATAACGTGACTATCAAAGCGCCGGCAGTCATTTCGGCTCACTGCTTTGTCGGTTCCAACTCCTACCTGCGCAACGGTGTGTTCCTTGCCCCCGCTGCCAAGGTAGGTATCAGTTGCGAAGTAAAAACCACCGTCATGATGGAAAACAGTGCCGTAGCTCATTTCAATTTTATTGGAGACAGCATCATCGGACATGACGTCAATGTAGAAGGTGGTGCTGTCTTCGCCAATCACTACAACGAGCGCAAGGACGACACAGTGTTCGTCATCGTTGACGGAAAGCGCGTGTCAACTCATCTGCATAAGTTTGGCGCACTGGTCGGCGATGGATGTCGCATCGGAGCCAATGCCGTCCTCTCCCCAGGAACCCTGCTGCCTCCGGCAACTGTTGTCAAGCGTCTTGAACTCGTCGAACAGGATCGTCAAAAAATATAGAACGACCATGCTTAATCTTAGAAAAGTACACCACATTGCCATCATCTGCTCCGATTATAAGCGCAGTCTGGATTTTTACACGCAAGTACTCGGCATGACCGTAATGGCCGAGCATTATCGAACAGCTCGTCAGTCGTACAAGACAGACCTTGTGCTCAATGGACAGTATGTCATAGAATTATTTTCTTTCCCATCACCGCCCCGTCGTGTTACACGTCCGGAAGCGGCAGGTCTTCGCCATCTTGCTTTTGAGGTTGATTCGCTGGATGAAGCCATGGAGGAGCTGGACAAGCTCGGTATTGCGCATGAAGACGCTCGCGTAGATGAGTATACCGGTAAGCGTTTTACGTTCCTGCAAGACCCAGACAGCCTTCCTATAGAGCTCTATGAAAAGGAGACTAACGAGAATCTGGGATGAAAACATATATCCTCCCTTGCTACCAACGGAGAAGGTTTATAGCCATGCAGAGGAACCCCATGACAGATCGAAAATGAGTATGCGTGGTTTGTGTGCCTCGTCCGTGTCACAATCGTGCCATGGATGAGGCAAGATCTTTTCACGGCTGTGTCACGATCGTTTCACATCTGAGGCAAGATCTTTTCACGACTGTGTCACGATCGCTTCACATCTGAGGCAAGATCTTTTCACGACTGTGTCACGATCGTTTCACATCTGAGGCAAGATCTTTTCACGGCTGTGTCACGATCGTTTCACATCTGAGGCAAGATCTTTTCACGGCTGAGAAAGCCTTTAAATCTTCTTCAATGACAATTATTCTCTGCCAAATACTCGTACTTGTCGATATAAAGTTGTACCTTTGAGGCTGAAATAATTAATTCATCAGCTTATGGCATTCAAGGAATTAGCAACAAGGCGCTTCTCCGTGCGCAAGTCCACGGATGAGCCGGTCAGTAAGGAGGAAACTGTGGCTATCGTTTCCATTGGACATATTGCTCCCGACTGTCCACATGCAGAAAAGAAGCGGAAGGAAATGAACGAAATATTCAAGGAGGATTAATTCTAAGGACTTGACGACAACTACGACCTCGTACTCAACAGTCAGATTGGTTATCCGAAGGAAAAATAATCATGTAGCTGTTATAGGTTATGGTACAGCAAGTAGCATTTAAGTTAAGGCCTCAGTCCCGGGCTTCCATCTGATTGTTATATATAGAGTATATAAACCAAGCATATTATGAAGCACATAGTAATAGCAGTAATGTTTGCTTTGTTTACATTGAACAATGTATCTGCGCAAACAAAGTATAAAGAGATTGACGATATACTATATGTAAGTCCCAACGATACTTCTTCATACAGACAGGAGCGGTGTAAATTGGATTTATACTATCCTACTGATGCAAATCGTCCATTCAAAACCATCGTGTGGTTTCATGGTGGTGGGCTGACAGAAGGACACAAGGACATACCTGGCGATCTGAAGAATCAGGGCGTTGCGGTTGTCGCGCCTAACTACAGACTCTACCCGCGAGCTCACAATCCACAATATACAGAGGACGCTGCG
>ONBC01000121.1 GCA_900315955.1 uncultured Prevotella sp. | reverse complement strand
ACAGGCCGAGATAGCCCGATACACACCTGAGGAACGTCAGGATTACGAGGACAGCTTGAAGGTCTATCGCGACATGAAGAACGTACTCGATACGGCAGAACTGAAAGGACTAAAAAAAGGAATAGAGCAGGGAATGGAAAAAGGACTTAAAAGAGGTCTCGAGCAGGGTGCTTCGGATGAAAGGAAAAAGAATGCCAAGGCTATGAAAACCTTGGGATTGCCTTTGGAGACGATCGCAAAAGTAACGGGGATGGCGATAGTTGACATCGAAAAACTATAGATTGCTCCGTCCTCTATCTTGCAGATTCATCCTTACGGCTTGACCGTTATTAACCAGCTTTAACCCGTTGCTCTTTTGTGCATTGATAACTTTGGGTTACTTTTGCGCTGAAAAAGGATTTGAACAACAGAATATGGAAACAAAGAAACTGAAAATCATACTTGCCAGCGCATCGCCACGCCGCAAGGAGTTGTTGGCAGGACTGGACCTGGACTTCGAGGTAAAAGTGCTAAAAGGCGTCAGCGAGAGCTATCCCGAAAGTCTGCGTGCCGAAGAGGTGCCACAATATATCTCGCGAGAGAAGGCAGCAGCGTATCAAGTTGCTGACGACGAACTGCTGCTCACTGCCGACACGGTGGTCGTTGTCAACAATACGATACTCGGCAAGCCACACGATGCCGCTGACGCGCGCCGCATGCTCCGCCTTATCAGCGGACGCACGCACCAGGTGGTCACCGGCGTGACGCTGACCACAGCTAAAGCTCAAAAAACGTTTGGGGTCACGACAGACGTGACCTTCCGGCAACTTACTGACGACGAGATCGACTACTACATCACCCACTACCGTCCGTTTGACAAGGCCGGTGCCTATGGCATACAAGAGTGGATCGGCTATGTCGGCGTTACGTCTATCCACGGCAGCTACTACAACGTCATGGGGCTACCCGTACAGCGCATCTACCAGGAGATTTTGGAGATAGAGAAATAAAAAAATATCGGTGTCCACTACAGGCTTTAAACCTGTAGTGAACACCGATTACTGATTCTAAACGATGTTTCTCAATCCTACTAAAGACTAAAAAAGATTATGCCTTCTTAGCCTTCAAAGCGTCCAGCGCTGCACGACGGCCACCGAGAATCATGTCGATGCGCATCTTGTCCTGCAAATCTGCCTGGGCATTCATTGTTACCAATTTGTCTGTCATAACTACAATCTTTTTACGTTGATAAGGTTGATACTATGACTCACGGCTTGCACCGATTATCATTTCTTCGCTGGCAAAGGTAGTTTTCTTCCACCGCATCACCTAATATTCTTCCATGAAATTTGCAATGTAATCGATTGATATTGATCTATATCAACCATGCAAGCAAAGAAATAGCCATTCAAAGCTATTTTCCAGCATACTTGAGAGGGCAGAAATAAGGCATAATTGATTTATATCAACCAACAAGAAGACTGGTCTACAAGGTAATACATGGGTATTGCGGTCCTCCCCCTCTATAGGGGGAGTTAGAGGGGTCTTCTATTTTTTAAATAAGATAGGCTGCACTCGGAAATGAAAAGAAAAACTGCGTTTTCCTTTGTCATTTCACTCGTTTGCGCTATCTATCATATAACAAACATCATTTAGCTTGCTTCTTTTAGCTTTTGCTCTAGTTTTTGTAGTGCTTTTTGAGCCCTGTCCCTTTTCTTGATTAACAGTTCTTTCTCTGTACAACCTACCTTAGCAGGATTGTATTCCCGGTTGTATTTGACCATAGCATATAATATTCTTGCCATTTTATGTGCTGTGGCCACCACGGCCTGGTTGTGTCCACTTTTGGATTTCATTCTGCGGAAGTAGGCTCCCATTTCGCTTTTCTCATTTCTTACAGCATTGGCACAAATACGCAAGACCTGACCTACTGGATTCTTTCGTTTCTTCATGTGGCTAGACAATAGTTTACCTCCGCTTATCTTATTACTTGGGGCAGTATTGGCCCATTTGCAAAACTTTGCGCAAGTTTCAAACTTATCCGTGAAGTCATGCCCTAGCTCGGCTACCAGCTGAAGCATAGAGTTGGAACTCATTCCTGGCATCGCCATAATGTTTACTCCGAAAACAGCATGGGCGTAAAGTTCCATGTCGAACGCCACCGCATTCTTTTGAGAAGTTCTCTTTCTCGTTCTGACGAATTTGTTTGACTTGATGTCAATTTCTGCTGTATATTCGGCAAGCAATGACTCAATCATCTTATCGCATTCTGCAAGTTGTTTTTGATAAAAGTCATAGCAGTCAACACTTTGCTTTAGCATGAACAACTTGTCTGCATCCCAAGTTCCCTCAAGAGATTTGGCTATGGTCTCCTTTGAGGCCTTACATTTGGGATCTGCAAGCTCGGCAAGAGATTTCGGATCATGATTGCCATCAAGGATTGCACGTATGATTGCCTGCCCGGATTTCCCAAGTACGTCCGATATGACAGTCGACAGCTTTATGTTCATCATTTCCATAGCCTTCTGCATTCTTTGTGTCTCCTGTCCGGATTTGTCCACTATCGTCATACGATGACGGGCAAGATTACGTATCTGTCTGGTAATGTTCTCAGGCTGGAAGGATGGCTTTATGAGTCCGTAACTGTGTTGCAACATGAGAGATTCTGCATCAGCAGCATCGGTCTTGTCCTGCGTGAAGTTCTTGACCTGCGTGGGATTTGCTAGAATCACATCGAAGCCATAGTCCTTCAGCTTGAGATACAGAGGTATCCAGTAGACGCCTGTAGCTTCCATGGCTACGGTGTTTATGCGGCATACACGAAGCCATTCGCATATTTCTATAAGGTCTTCTGTAAAACTTCCGAAGCGACGGTTGTTGTCTCCATCACGGTCTTCGGGTACGCATACCTGCATCTCTCCGTCAGCAATGTCAATGCCTGCAGAGTCGGGATTTACGATTTTTAACCGTAAACCTTTGGCAGTCTTGATTTTTCTTGGTTTCTTTGCCATAGTTTTTGTGGATTTAATATGCAAGCCTGCGGCTTTTGGGTATGTGTATTCTATCATACGGCATCGAACGGCCAATCTTCACTCCACAAGCCAACAGAGTCCATACTTTAAATTGGAATAGGATTCCAGTGGTAGAAAAAGATAGCGATTTCCATGCGATTTCGCAATAAACCTCGGCGAAAGCCGAGGTTTAACTGTTATTTTGGCTTCGCTTGGTTCCACAATCCCATACTTTACATAAGATAGGCTGCACTCGGAAATGAAAAGAAAAACTGCGTTTTCCTTTGTCATTTCACTCGTTTGCGCTATCTTTGCACCAAGTTTATCATTTAATCATAAAAAGCCATGACTGTAACAGACATGCAGGAGATAAAAACAGCCAGCATCCAAAAGCTGACAACAGGAAAAGACGGCGGACAGGACGTGCTGCTCGTCTCACTCAAAGAAGCCTATCAAAGCAAGCCACAATATCAGCGGGCTCTGAAGAAGGAGTTTGACCGCTGCAAAGATTTCGACCATCAGCATCTGGTGAAATACCTCGCCATGAAAGACGTGGAGGGACTCGGCACGTGCATTGAGATGGAATGGGAAGATTCCCGCTCGCTGCTCGAATATCTCGACGAAGGACATAGCGAGGACGAGAAGAAGCGTGTGGTCGGTCAGATTGCATCTGCTCTGGAATACCTTCATGAAAATGGAATGGTGCATGGTGCGCTCGACCCCACCTTTATCTTCATCACCAAGAAGACCGACGAGGTGAAGGTGCTTAACCTGAGACTGCGCTACGCCGACACGATGAGTATGCCGAACAGCAGCCTGCGCTTCATCGCACCGGAGGCCAAGGACGGCACGGTGACGCTGGACGCACGCGCTGATGTCTACTCTCTTGGTATGATCGTCAAGACCATGAACCTTGGCACCGAGTATGACCAAGTCGTCAATGGCAGTTGCAGTTTTGGTCGCAGCGAGCGCTACGCCAGCATCGAGGACTTTATGGAAGCCTTTGATCGCCGTGCTCGTGGTCATCGCCGTCGTACTGCTCTTCAGCCGTGGCGGACAGTCTGACCAGCAAGCTGCGAACACCGACTCTACAGAGGTTGCCAGCAATGATCAGTCTCACAATGCTGACACCGCCAACAATAGCGTATCGGGCTCTGTGGCTCCGTCGGCCGACAGCACAAGCGACGCTCAGCAGACTGCCGCCGCTCAGACTCCGCAATACACGGGCGACCTGGTGTTCCTCAACAACCTCGTACCGCAGATGCACATCGACATCGACAAGATCTATGCTTCCAGCTCAGATCCTGATCAGATTCATAAGAAGGTAGCCATCTACTACAAAGGTCTACGCAAGACACTGGGCAGCCTCAACGAACAGCAGTTCGCTGCCTTCGACAAGGCTTTCAGCGATTATATCAAGTCGAAACAACAATAACGAAAAAAGGTGTAGCACACTTCTGAGTATGCTACACCTTATTATATATATAGAAAAGGCAATCACCACAATGCGGTGATTGCCTTTCTTCGTATGCTTAAGACGCTGCGCCAAGTCTTCTTAAGTAGCAGCGTCCATCGCTTACTCCTTCAGCGCATTCCATCCTTGCGCCGTGATGTCAAACTCCTTATTGTCGCGGGAGATCAAGCGGACGCCCAACTCCTCTTTCGTGATATATCCGATCTGCTTGATGCCTTTGCTCTCCAACGCGTCGAGCTTGTCGTGATCACCAATCGGACAAGTAAAGAGAAGCTCATAGTCGTCGCCACCGTTCATCGCGCACGTAGTGACATTCATGTTCAGCTCTTCCGCCATCACCGCTGTCTGGTAGTCGATGGGAATGTTCTTCTCATAGACGCGACAACCACAATGGCTTTGCTTACAGATATGAAGCAACTCGGAAGAGAGTCCGTCAGAGATGTCCATCATAGCCGTGGGATGGATATTGTTCTCCCGCAGCAGGTTGATGACATCGCCACGTGCCTCCGGCTTGAGCTGTCGCTGAAGCAGATATTCCTTACCGGCGAAGTCCGGCTGGAAGTCATTGAGCTTGCGGGCCTCCTGCTGCAGATGCTCCACGAGTTTGGTGTTTCCAGCCTTGTGTGCCTCCTGCAACTTCTTGTTCATCGCGTCGACCTGCTGATAGAAGACACTCTTCTCGCGCTCGAGCAACTGCAAACCCATATAGGCCGCACCGAGATCGCCTGTCACACAAATCAAGTCAGTCTCGTTGGCGCCATTGCGATAGACGATGTCCTCCTTCTTTGCCTCACCGATACACGTGATGCTGATGGCCAGTCCCGTGTAGGATGCCGTCGTGTCGCCACCGACCACATCCACGCTCCACTTCTCGCAGGCGCGGCGCAGTCCATCGTAGAAAGCTTCGATGTCCTCCACTTTCAACCGCTTGCCAATGGCCAGCGAGACCGTCATCTGCCGTGGCGTGCCGTTCATGGCAAAGATATCCGAGATGTTGACCATCGCAGCCTTGTAGCCCAATTCCTGCATCGTGATGTAGGTGAGGTCGAAGTGTATGCCCTCCATGAGCATATCTGTGGTCACCAATACTTCCGAATCAGGATAGTGGAGCACGGCGCAGTCATCGCCCACACCGTATCGTGTCGATTCGTTGACCGGCTTGATATCTTTAGTGAGATGATCGATCAGACCAAACTCACCCAACTTTGCTATTTCCATATATTCTCCTAAGAGTATCTGTATACTATGTTACTCTGTCTTTTATTGAGTCTGTATACTATGTTACTATGTCTAACTCAAAATCAGTATACTATGTTACTCTGTCTTTTCTACTTGTTACTCTGTCTAATGATCATTTCGCGCATGATCTCCGTCATCTTGGGTTCAGCGCTGTTGGCAGCCTTCTGCACTTCCTCATGGCTGACTTCCACTGGTGGTTCAAAGCCGCCCAAGTCAGTGATGATGCTCATGCCGAAGACCTTGATGCCGCAGTGGCGCGCCACGATCACCTCAGGAACGGTCGACATGCCTACCGCGTCACCACCCAAGAGATGGTACATCCGATACTCGGAAGGCGTCTCGAAGGTAGGACCCTGCACGCCGACGTAGACACCGTGTTGCAGGGCGATGCCCTTCTCCTTAGCGATACTGTCAGCGAGAGCGATCAGCTCATGGTCGTAGGCCTCGTGCATATCGGGGAAACGCGGACCTGTCGGGAAGTTCTTACCACGCAGGGGATGCTCAGGAAAGAGATTGATATGGTCGGTGATGACCATCATGTCGCCGATGTGGAACTTCGGGTTCATGCCACCGGAGGCGTTGCTGACGAAGAGCATCTTGATACCCAGCTCATACATCACACGCTCGGGGAAGGTAACTTCCTTCATCGAGTAGCCCTCATAGAAATGGAAACGGCCGTCCATGGCGATGATGTCCACGCCGCCGAGCTGTCCGAAGATCAGTTTGCCGGCATGT
>ONBC01000122.1 GCA_900315955.1 uncultured Prevotella sp. | reverse complement strand
GAAATACATGCAGACCTGATACACTAACAGAAAGCCGAAGCCGATGGTCAGCAGGCGCGTGTAGGGCAGCCGGAGCATCTTCATCCACCACAGACAGAAGAGGCATCCCGTCATGCTGCCGATAATGGCCACGATGTTCTGTATGGACAGCGTCATCATGCCCCAGTGCATGATGGCACCGGTATAGACGCTCTCCAAGGATGTTGATGTGGAGTTCATCAGCTCTGCCACGCCAAACATGAACAGGATCGGCCACAACGTCTTGTATTTGAAGGCTCTGTAGTCGAGATAGGCATGATGGATGTGGCGCATGCGCTGTAAGGCGAAATAGAAAGTGACGATGACAGCTCCCAAGACGTTGAGCCATAGTTCACTGTCCCACCAGTTGTAATGCTCGCCATAGTTGAACAGCCATATCAGCTCCAAGAGGAAAGCCGACCACAAGGCCAGTCCGAGCCAGTCGATGGAGATGAAAGGCAGCGGCTTCATGAAGCGGAAGGGCTGTGTGCAGGTGTACATGAACAGCAACACGAGCAGGAGCATGCCAATGACAAACCATTGGGCAGCCTGCCACGACCCACAATAATAGGTGAGCTGCTGCGACATCCATGAACCTGCGCTCATGTCGCCCAACACAACGATATAGAGCAGGGGAAAGAAGATCTCAAAGTCGCGCTTGGGCGTCATCCACAACTGGATATTGCTGAAGACCTCGAAGGTAGCCATCAGTTTGAAGAAGCAACAGCAATAGGACAACAAGCACATCAAAGGCAGCGTGAGCGCTACGTCGGTGAAGTTGACCAATGCTAATGTGAGGAGGATACAGATGATCATTCCCGATACGGCGAACAGTTCCAACTGCCGGTTGGTGTAGCGGAATTTCAGTCGGAAGAGGATGGGGAAAGGCATGGCCACGCCCACCACACCGCAGTCTTCCCGCATAATCCCCAGGTCGCCCACCATCTGCTGCATGGAGCCCATATAGACGGTATTCACCATCTGGAAGATGACGGCACACAGCAAATACAGCCAGGGCTGGACCTTTTTGGGGATGAAAGGTTTTATCATGGGCATCGCAAACGGACGCCCGATCATTGGATCTGCCATCAGTATTAATAATGTACTTCTGTTTCTACATTCAGTCCGCTGAGCAGTTTCCGAATGTCAGCGGCTTTGTTGTCACGGGTCAGTTCGATACGCACGGGCACGCGCTGCTCAACCTTGACGAAGTTTCCCGTGGCATTGTCTACGGGTTGTCCGGCATAGGCGGCCCCGCTGGCAGCACTGATGCTCTTCACCTTTCCGTTGAAGGTCACACCGGGTACGGCATCGCAGGTGAAGGTGACAGCCTCGCCGTTGGTCACATGCTTCATCTGTGACTCACGGTAGTTGGCGATAACCCATACCTCAGCGTCGTCGACGACACGCGTCAGAAGCTGTCCGGGCTGCACTAGCTGTCCGACATAGATGTCTTTCCTGCCCACATATCCGTCGCAGGGCGCCGTGATGACTGTATAAGAGAGGTTGAGGCGTGCCAGGTTCAGCTGAGCATCAGCGACACTCTCTCCGGCGCGGCTCTGTCCGAGTCGGTAACGCTGCTCCCCTGCTACCCCTGCCGTTGCCGTACGGCTTGCCGAAGCCTGCGTGAGCCGTGCACGGGCTGCCATCCACCGGCTGTGCGCCTGCTCATAGCGGGTCTTGGCATTGTCGTATTGCTGTTGCGTGACGGCACCACGGCTGAGGAGGGCCGCAAAGCGGTTGTAGTCTTTTTTGGCATTGTCCATGTCTTCCTTTGCCTCACTGATACCTGCCGAGGCAACCTCCATGCCGGCAGCGGCCACGTTGACATTGTTGCCGGTGGTTCTGATGCCTGCGCTCACCGCGCCGCTGCCTTGGCGCGAACCTTTCAGTCCGGCCTCAGCCTGTGCCAATGCCAGCCGGAACTCGGCATCCTCGATGATGACCAGCGTGTCGCCTTTCTTCACATGCTGAAACTCCTGGAAGCGTATCTCTTTGATGAATCCCTGCACGCGTGTGTTCACCGGAGAGATGTTGCGATAGGTCATTGCGTTGTCGGTGTAGACGACATCACCCAAGTGGATGAAACGTGCACACACATAGATGGCACCGAAGACGAGCAGTGCGATGACCAATAGATTATACGACCGTAAAATTTGCTTTCTCTTATTCATGTCTGATTTTTCTCTTGATGTGATTCTTTTTCCGTTCCTCAGGAACGAAGGTGTACCGGATTTACAGTTCGCCGGCGACGTATTTCATTTTATAATAATTGTATGCGATATTGATTTTGGCATCCACCTCTCGCAGTTGTGCATCGAGCAGGGTGTTGCTGGCATCTATCATGTCGGTGATAAGTGCCAGCTGGTTGAGGTATCTGTCATTCACCACCTGGTAGTTCTCCTGGGCCAATTCCACATTCTTCCTTTCCGTGTCGTGCTCCACGAAGCTCTGGAGATATTCGGTGTAGGCTGCCTGCACCTGGTTGTTGAGTTGTTCGCGCGTCACTTCCTTCTGCAACACAGCCTGTTGCGTGGCGAGTCGGACCTGATGCAGCTTCTTGTCGCTCTTGAAGAGTGAGGAGAGCGAATAGGTCACGCCGACACCGATATACCAGGTGTTGAGGTTCTTGTTGACAGGAGGCAGCTCGAAGGTGACGGGGCCGTCGAATCCTTCATGAGCCACCACGGCTATCTTCGGCAGCATCTCGCTGCGTGTCAACTTCTCCTGCTTGCGTGCCATGTCGATGCCGAGGTCGCTGAGCTGCAGAAGCGGCGAAGATGTTGCTGCCTGCTGCTGCCAACGGTCTTCACCCGCTTTCTCGTAAGCAGCGTTGGCAACGTCGTCGGTGGGTACGATGGAGTCGTTGACACTGATGTTCAGCGTGTTGCACAACTGATGATTGGCTATGGCGCGATAATTGGCTATCTTTGTCAGTTGCAGCTGCAAGGTCTGCAACTGCAACTGATAGCGGGTGACATCGTTCTTCAATGCCACGCCCTGCCGCTGTCGGTCCTCGATGTTGGCGATGAGACGTTGGGTGAGGGCAATATTGCTCTTCACTACCTGCTCGCGGTTGGCGAGTTTCTGCAATTCTAAATACTGTCCTATGGCAGCAAAGCGGAGGTTCTGGCGCTGCAGAGCTTTTTGTGTCTCAGCCTGCTTGATGCCTAACGCAGCGAGATCGATACCTGCGTTGATGGCTCCACCGGCATAGATGACCTGCTGAGCATCGAGGGCGAAGTTGTTGCCGAAATGCGGAGAAGAGAGTCCGTGGACGTTGGTAAAGTCACGGTCGGTAAGAAGCGCGTTGCCGATATAGCTCACCGAGAGCGAGGTGTTGAGGTCCGGCAATCGTTGGGCGCGGGCACTCTCCCACCCTTTCTTGGCTGTGGAGACAGCAGCATCGTTAGCTTTCATGGTGCGGTTCTCAGTATCAAGAATACCAAACATGTCATGGATGCTCAGTCGGTGGGCTTTTTGCGCCGGGGCGCAGAGTGCTGAGGCAAGTGCTATGGTGAGCAATGCCTGTTTTGTTTTTATCATTTTTCGTCTATTCATTTGTATTCATCCTGAATTCTTCTACACAAGAAATGCGCAACAGATAAACGCGTTGGAATCAAGTGATATTCCAAGGTGGAGGAAGGTCCTCTTCTGGTTCGTGAGTGCAAAGGTAGGGACATTTTGCGAACTACAGTTCACGAAAAAAGCGACAAAAACATTCATTTCGGGAACAAAGGTGCAAAAAAGCGCATCTTTGTTCGTAACTTTGCAAGCATGATTAACAAAAAATGCCAGTTGAAAGAGGTGACCGCCTCTTCCTTTTCCAATGAGCCACAGATCTTAGGCTATGGGGAGTTATTATTATGTGACAGAGGTTGTGCGAGGGTGCGCATCGAATTCTCGCAGTGGACCATTCATGCGGGAGAAACCATTACTTTCTTCCCTACGGATATTGTGCAGATAGAAGATGTGTCTGAGGATTTTCATGGCATAGCGCTGGTCTATAGCGACGATATGCTGCGGATGGCGAGTCTGCATATAGAAGAGAGCGTCTATTTCTCTTTGAGAAACGACAGACTTTGCCGGGAG
>ONBC01000123.1 GCA_900315955.1 uncultured Prevotella sp. | reverse complement strand
ATGCCGCGCCGTGCCGCCTATGAGCTCGCACGATATATGGAGATCAAGCAACGCAAAGGACAGCATGTGGCACCCTCGGCGCTGAGGCTGCAGCAACGGTTGGGGCAGGTCACGCCCGTCACGTCAGAGGAGGAGCAAGTGCTTTATGAGCGGTCGGCGGCGGCGGTAGAGAAGATTCTGCGATAACGCATTCAGCCCTTGCCTGTACGACTTTTGCTGAGCCAAGATGTTGTTTTGTTGAAAAAACAATGCAGGATAGAATTAATAGCAGTTACTTTGCACCCACATAGTGTAGAACATCGATCAAATATATATTATTATGAAGAAGATTATCATGACACTGTTGGCTGCCGTATTGGTTTTAGGTGCCAACGCACAAAGTGCAAAGACAATTGCAAAGTCTGCCGCTGCCAAGAATGCGGCTAAGTATGCCAAGACCGCAGCCAAGGCTGAGAAAACCTACACGAAGGCCAAGACTTCCTATACGAAGGCCAAGACGACCTACACAAAGGCCAAGTCTGCTTACAATACGGCCAAGGCTGTTGCCGGTACTGCATCAAGCACCGCTACTTCCAAAGCCGTGAAGAGTGCAGCTAAGAGCGCCACCAAGAAGGCTGCCGCAGATGCTGCTTCAAAGGCCATCAACAAGTTGTAACCAAGAATACGCAAGGAGCGCCGATAACCATTCTCACACAGAACCACAGAGCGCACAGCGCTTGTGTTGCTCAGGATGCTATAAAACACAGAAGGTTATTGTGGGCAAGAGCCTTTCCTAAAGAAAGATTCCCATTCATTGACCGTTGAGGACCCTTTGTCGTCAGGCTGTTAACGGTCAATGAATGGGATTCTTTGTTTACTTCCCGGCCTCGCTTCATACGCGTCGGGAAACGAAAAAATACGGCAAAGGCCGCGGTCATCGCGAGCCTTTGCCGCAGAAGGTCAATCCACTTTGTTGTATTTTGCTTTCAACTGTTTTACTTTGAGCAACAGATTGCTATAATGTTGATAGTTGAGAGAGCTCTTCGAGGTCGTCGTCAGCTGGCGGTTGAGAAAATTCTCTGTCTTGTCGGCCATCTGAAGGAGGTAGAGGAATACATCGCTGTTGTTGGTATTCAACTGCAGTGGTGCATCCTTGTCCGCTGAAGGGTTATTGATAGCATTGCCCAAGACACGCACGAAGGCATTCTCCTCGGCACGACGCCAGGAAGCCTGAAAGTCGTTGAGGCCTGTCAGCGGTTTCCAGATGATGGCGAAGACATCGTCAAGATATTCTCCGACAGGATATTTCCCGCCCTTGCGCTGGTTGTTGAGGAGATTGGGATTGATAAGATACCAGATGAGTGTCGTTGTCTGACTCGTGATGTCGTTGTCTGGGATGTAATCGATGCGGTCGGTGATATCCTTGTCATAGAGCCACTCGGGAACGGTGAAGAGATTGCGTCCGAACCACGCCAAGGCTTCCTTCTGCCGCTCCTTCGACACGTAGTCGATGGCTTTCTCCGCCGGCCAGTTGTTATGATACATACCCACGATGTTGCGCTGCACATGCATGCAATAACGACGATACTGTCCCAATACACTTTTATACATCTTTTGCAGGTGTTCGGTCTGGCCGTCGGGCTGTGCCGTCCACTCGCGCAGATGTGCCATGACGCGCTTGAGATTCTTGATGCCGTAGTCGCTGGCTTTCATGGAATTGTCGCCGAGGTCCTCGGTCTGCGATCGGGGATCCATGCCCTTGCCTTCGTCACCGACATAGCGCAGGCGCGGGTTGGCTGCCAGCACCTTCGATACCTCGGCGCGCAGGGCGGCTTTCTCTTTCTTGGCATCGCCTTTGAACTCCGGCCGCCACTGGTACCCCCATTTGATAGCCCATTTGTCGTAGTCGTTGATACGGGGGAAGAGCTCGTGCTCCGTCATGCCGTCCTCAGGCTGTGCCACGTAGTTGAAGCGGGCATAGTCCATGATGCTCGCCGTATGTCCGTATTTCTTCACCCAGGCTTTGTCACGCAGCTTCTCCACAGGTGTGGCACTGCTGGCTATCATGTTGTGGCGCAAGCCCAAGGTGTGGCCGACCTCATGGGAAGAGACGAAGCGGATGAGCTGTCCCATGAGCTCGTCGCTGAAGTTCATCGTCTGTGCTTTCTTGTCTAACGGCCCGCATTGCACCATATACCATGCGCGCAGCAGTTCCGTGACATCATGATACCAACAGATATGGCTCTCGATGATCTCACCACTGCGGGGATCCACGATCCGCGGGCCATAGGCGTTCTCCTTCTCTGAGGGCAGGTAGCGGAGGGCGCAGAAACGTGCATCGTCGACACTCATGCTCTTGTCGTCCTTAGGCCATTCGCGGGCCTGAATAGCATTCTTGAAGCCGGCGGCCTCGAAGGCCTTGTTCCAGTCGTTGATTCCGGCTATGAGATAGGGAACCCATTTCTTCGGCGTGGCGGGGTCGATATAATAGATGATCGGCTTCTTTGGCTCCACGAGTTTCCCCGCGAGGTACGCCTTCTCGTTCTTTGGCTCCAGGCGGTAACGGGAGATGAAGGCGTTGTGGCTCGTGATGCCATAGTCGGAGAGCTCCGTCTTCCTGGTCTCGAAATATCCCACGCGCTCGTCGGCATAGCGCGGCTGCATCGGCTCGTCGGGGAGCTGCACGATGCTCGTGTTCAGGCCTAAGGTCACAAAGCCTGTCTTGGCAGCGGCTGTGTTACCGCCGGTAGCGGCATAGGTACGGAGTGTGCGGGCCTCGATGTTCATGGGCAGGGAGCAGATGGTGTCGACGACCGTGAGGTCTTTCTGCTGACCGCCCAATTTCAGAATACCCTTGTCGGCACTGTTGAAAGACGTGATCTTGTTGTCCTGAGTGTAGAAGTTCGTCACGTCGATGAGCCAGCCATGGTCCCCGGCCTGCTTCACCGAGTCTTTGATGATGGGGAAGTTCGCCACAATAGGGTTCACGGATGCCTTCTCCACTGACTGCGATATGTCGCTGCCCTCCGGGGTCTCGACATTGTTGACATAGGATCGCAACCACAAGGCATTGGCATGTTTCTCCAAATAGACGACATTCTCATTCACTTCCTCGCCGATGTTGTATTGGAACCCGGCGGGGACAGCGGTGAAGCGTGTCACGATGAGGAAGAGCTTGCCGAGTTTGTCCTGCGGCACTTCGAAATACCATTTGTCTTCAATATGGCGAACGGTGAAGAGACCCTTCTGTACCGACCCGCCTTTCTTGATGAGCTTGGCATAGTCGGAGAGCTTCTCTTCTTTTTTCTTGTCAGTATTACTTTTCTCAGTCTTGTTGCCTTTGTCGCCTAAGGCTTTCTTGGCCTTCACCTCCGTAGAGTCGTGGGCAATGGAGGTATAGAGCGTAGTGCCTTGAGCGTTCATTCCCTGCATAGCCATGAGCGCTATTAAGGGGATAAAGAGTTTGTTCATATATAGATGTCTTTTATAAATAGCAAAGGGTGTTGCAAACTTACATAAAATTATTCTGATTTTACACCAGTTGGATAAAAAAGTTGAGACCACTACGTAAATAATAGCCCGAAGGCGACAGAATGTCGCAT
>ONBC01000125.1 GCA_900315955.1 uncultured Prevotella sp. | reverse complement strand
AGCAGATTTAACAATTCAAACGGCAAAATCTACCGAAAATTGCCTATCTTAGTTCGGTGTTTGGCTTTTCAAGATAGATATGCAGGTTACCAATATCGTATGTGTTTACGATACTTACAAATATCCAAATGAGCAAAGCAAGGGCAATGGCCCCCAACACGCTTTGAATAACCCCGTGCAAATACTGTGCTCCCAAAGACGGCTGCGTCTCTCTTATAACTTTCCTTAGATGCTCTTCCTGTTTGTTCTGATAGTCTGCCTCTATTTGACTGGTCGCGTCAGCCAAAACATTGTTCGTAAAATCATGCAGAATAGAGTCCGCATGCTGCCTATACTCTTCTATTCGGGCCTCAGTGAGGAAATCTTATCAAATTTATAAATCGCATAAGCGATATGCCCTTGAATATCGCTTTTGTCCTTAACAAGGCTGCTGAAAAGATAGTTATATTTACGAGGTATTTTGCAGAACAAATTCCACCTTTCCCCTCTTTTCGCCACCATTTCCACCTCCATTTTCTCCACCAACGGCTGCAAATCATTCCGACATTAGCAGATTCCATCTCATTCACGGCATTTTTTCAACAATTTCTTCGAGAACCGTTCGAGAGCCGTTCGAGAGCCTTAGAGATTCTCACCCCGTCGCCCGAGATAATCTTGTGAACACCCCAAATAGCCTAAATCAGCCATTTTCAGCGTCTTTTGTTTTCCGTCGCTTTTTCAAAAAGCGACTCCGTCGGAACCGCCCCCGCACCGCCCTACGCCTTAACCGTAATTACAGAGGTCTGCAGCAGCGGTATATGTAGCAGCAATTACCGATTACAGCATGACAGTGTGACGATGCAATTACATATCCCCCGCCACATTTGCGGTCGGTGGCAGGCTGACATGAAAAAAGCCCCGACACTGAGCCGTGTCAGGGCTTTTAACATTTATACCACGCCAGCATCCCCGCCACCGACAAACGACGGCATGGGTCCGGCCTCTACAGCGATACAGAGAGTATCGAAGGCATCGGAGCCGTCGGTTCTGCTTTCAAGCGGCGACTCCTCGGTCTCCGGTCCTTTCTCCTCAGACTTATCCTTGTTGTTGGATCCATTGACCGACATGGCCCCGTCGATACTGTTGAGCAGATCCGGGTTATTCTCCTCATTGAAGAGAATCTGATATTTGGTATCAGCACCCCGGAACATACGGTTGATCAGGCTCTGCTTGACAGGATGACGCCACGGAGAACCGATATACACCTCCTGCACGACCCACCCATGCTTGATGAAGCAGTATTTGATTGTGTCGGCAAATCCCTCGGCACTCCGGCCATAGTCGTTGCCGACAAAGGTGGCATCGTATGCGAAAACCACCTCTTTCTTTTTGAAGCTTTCGTAATATGTACAGAAGTCATCGACCAGTTCGGGGAGTCGGCGTTCGTACTTGACAAAGAACGACTTGACCACGCGCAGCTTCATGTCCTTGCCGGGCTGTCCCACAACCATCCAGTTGATGTTAGCATTGGCATCGAATGCCACCCATAGCGGAGCCGTCCAGTCCAGATCACCGTCGAACCGGCAGTCTGCATGTCGGAGCTTCTCCATGTTGAAGCCAATGGAATCAATGTAAGAGTTGTTAGCAGCCTGATAAAGGTTGGCATCAGACTTTGCGTTGTAGAAGCTATCTTCAGAGTGCTCGACGCGCTTGCAGAGGATGGTAGTGCGGAAGGTGGCAGGCGGCATGTCGCGCTTACACTGACGTACGAAGTCCTCACCGAGGATCTCCAGGTTCTCGATAGATGAGAACTCCTTGTAGAGCAGCGTGTCGGCCCGCAGCTGGTTGATGACCTTTGAAAGACGTCGCAGCCGGAAGGCAGTCTGCGCGTCCGGCTTCTTCCCCTCACTGATCATGTCATTGACCTGCCTGCGCATCTCGGCATACGATGCCAGTAAGCCTTCAAGCAGCTGCACCTTTGTAGGATCACATTTCTCACGGTCATTGAGGAACCACGAGCCCTTCTTGGTCGTTGGCATATCAGAGAACTTAGCGATGCCGTGATGAAAATAGAGATGACCGAATACATTGTTATTACCGCGATTGGCAGGAAGGGTTTCATCTTTGAATTGCTCAAAGTCGACGAACTTTGCTTCATCTATCAGAAGAAAATCAAACGACTTTGAGTTAGATGTTCCCTTCCTGTCTTGCGATATAATTGTAGCTATTGAGCCATTCCAGAAGCTCAATGTATTCTCCCAGTTCATCGGTGCGATGATAGGCTCTTTCCATCCCCACGCCTTTGCAGGCTTTTTGCCCCAGGTGTAGTGAACATCAGGCACGAAGCCCCAGCGTCGAAGATGCTCATCCCACGACGGGATGATATTCGTAAAAAGTCTCTTAGAGTTAGGTCCTACAAGTCCTGTGTTGCTGCCGGGCATCTGCTCGAAATTACGACGCAGGAGCGAGGCACATATCAGTCCCTTGCCAAATCCACGGCCAGCCACGCAGGTGATATCTTTGGTATTCATTGCGAGGACATAGGCCTGCCCCCTGTTGAGATACTGCTGCTGCTCACTCTGCATCCTTCACCTCCAGTTTCTTAGTTTTATCGTCCGGTACATTATTGGCCGATACCTCGATAACCTCGGCATCAGCTTCGATATCCTCGTAATTAGAACCGCTGTATTTTTTGACGAGTTTGTCGATGACACTGGCCACGTTGGGGATAGGCTTGAATCCAAGCACTGTCGGATCGAAGGTGAAGGTAATCTTAGGAATCTCATCATACCTCGCATCCTTCTCATCGTTTTTGTCGAGCTGATTGTACTTGCCATAGACATTGATCAGCTTGGCCATGGCTGCAGCATCCTCTTTCTTTACGGCAATGCTGTATCCCTCCATGATCATGTTGTTGAGCCGCCACCGGTGCCATTCCTTTGTGCACTTCTCCAGCGTCCCCACGAGTGCATGAAGAATCTCCAGGTCGCTGTAGGCCGTCCGTCGCGTGACTTCACCGCCATTTCCCAGCTTAGCGGAGTTATACACGATATAGTCTACATACTCGCGGTCTTTCTTCAGCGGATTGCGGAGCATGTAGGCATGTATGTCCCGAAGCCGCAGTATGCGGTCGATGACCGACTGCTGCAGCTTCTTGGCTTTCAGTTCCTGTTTCTCATTCAATACTGTTCTTAGCCTGCCGCAGCCACTCGTTGGCAGCATCTACGGCTGTCGGCGAGCCGACCATGGCCAGTCTCATGGTCTGCTCATGCAGATCCTTGGCCTTGCGGGCGAGACATTTGCGGTAGAGTTTCCCCCATCGGGAATAAGGGTTGTGGAACTCCGCCACAGTTTGCTCATCAAACTCCAAAAGGCTCCCAATCTGTTCCGGTGTCAGAAGAAGCATCGCAAGATGTTCCACTTTTGTCTCCATCTCCTCCGTGTCGAGGAGCTGTGCCCCCGATATGATGGTGCCCGTAAAGTAATCTTTCAAATCCTTCGGTTTCATCGTTGTCGTTGATAATGAATTCTACAGAATTTCTCCCCGCGAGCTCGACAAACTGCCGCATGATAACATCGAAGACTCCAGAGTCGGTAGTGATAATCGAGCTCTCCGCCCTGTCGCCGTAGGTCTGGTTCTGCGAGGTGACCACAGCCACCTGCCAACACTCGTTTTTAACGAGCACTATCTTGGAATGGTTTTGCCCGAAGAATACATGGTCGAAGGCCATCTTCATCTCACCCACCAGTTTCAAGGTCTTCTTGACAGCTCTTTGATCGAGCAGTACCATGGAGCGTCCTATCGTCCCCTTCATCTTCATGAGCATAAAGCCATTGAGGAATGCTTCCGAGGTAGAGTAGGAGGACACCCACACGTCAGCCTTTCCGGTCTGCGACAATATCCAGTGGAGCAGTCCGAGCGTATGCAGGCCGTTGCCGAGATAAGCCTGTATGGGATTCCCGGGCAACGGTTTCAGCATCTCATCAATCGGTCTGCCCTTGCTCATAGTCCTCCGGAATTGTCACGCCGGCGGCTTTCAGTTTCTCGATAGTCTCCGGCTTGATGTTGGCCTTGTTCTCGACGAGTGTATTGACGGCAGCCTGCAATTTGTCGACATCCTTGTCAGCGAGCTCCTCTTTTGTCAGTGTACGGCTGATGCAGGTCCGTGCGGCTCCTGTCTCACGGATGATGCGTTGCGCCTTCTCCTCCGGAGTCTCAGGATGATCCGGCTCTTTGTACTCATCATACTGCTTGTAGGCGCTGCGCAGTGCGTTGTCGGTCTGTCTGAGGGTATAGCAAAGCTCATATCCATCGCACTGCTGATAGCCAGGCTTGGCCACCATCAACGACAGCTGGTTGTGAAGCTCGCGCATCTTCTGCCAGCGTTTGGCGTTGTCATCCCAGAGTGCCTTGATGTTGTCGGGCAGCGTATCATGGTCGGCTCGCTTACCGCGCTCAGACGTGACAGTAGGGTTGTCGGTGGCGACCTCAATGCCTTGCGGCTTCTGCTGCAGGTCTTCAAGGACGACCTTTTCCGTTTCCTCAATATACTTTCCGACCTCGGCATTGGTGATGCCCGCGACGCGGATCTTGTAGAACTTCTGCAAGTCGGCACGCACCCATGGCAGCAAAGACTGCGGGCGCTGACAAGCAGAGTTATAGATGCCACGCTCACGTCCCGGGTCGAGCTGCAACAGCATCTCAGCAGCATCGATAATCTCTTTGTCCGATGGCTTTTCCTTTTTCAGGAAGGCACCCATCTTCATGGTCAAGTTGTTGTCCATATCTTTTCTTTTATTCAGTTAATAAAAAATGGCCGTGGCATCACTGCCGCGGCCACCCCAATACACTTCTAAATTATTATGGAAAAAGAAATCCTGTCAGTTATTCTTTTACGCAGCAGGCACGGCTTCCTCCTCTCCAGTGGCGCAGTTGAGCTTTGTGTCCTTGGAAAGGAGCAGGTCACCCTCATAGTATGGAGCCGGGCAATCGTCGTAGACCTGAATGGCAACGGTACAGGTCTTAGCGCCTGTGATCTCCGTACCGAGGTCACCACTTGGCTTGCTGTCTGTGGCATAGATATCCTTGTTGCCGAGCACATGGAAACCACCGTCTTTCTCCTGAACGACATACACAAGGTCATCGTTCTTGCACTGACGCTGGAATCCGAGGATCTCCTTAGAAGGTCCTACCATGACCAACGTAGCTTGGTTGTTGACGATCTGAGATCCGACCTCACCGGCAGTCTCCCATGTCACGCCTGAGGAGTTGTCCTTCAAGTCGAAGTGTCTCCAATAAGCTTCGGCTTTCAGCGTGAAGTTGCCGACATACGTAGCGAGGTCTCCCATCTTCTTTGCTTCCTCGCTACCTACTTCCGGAAGTTTCGGCCAATTGGCGATGTCACTCTTCGGAATAAAGTACACGCGCCGCTTGATTCCTGCGATGACCTTCTTACCGGGGCAAGCATCGATGGATTCGTACATTTTATTTACTGTGCAATCACTCATTTTTGGAAATTGTCTATAGTGTTATTATTGAACGGTGGCTGATAGTGTCAGCCACCGTGATCGTTTATGCGCCGGTACCAGCAGCCTTGGCCACACGGGCGGTAAGGAATGCCTGCTTGGAGAAGGTACGCACCTGAGCGCCGTAGACTCCGGCATACTCGAAGGTCAGTTTCCATGACTTATACTTTGCGATGTTGACCTGATTCTCCTGAGCGTTGATATCGGTACCGAGAAGGAAGTTTTCTTTCTTGGTGACCTTGATCAGGTTGGAACCAGCCATGTTATCGAGGACGGCAAACTTGCACTTGCCGCGTGAGCCCTCCAACGTATCCTTGTCAAAAGATGTGTTGTAAGGCACGTTGCCATGGCGGGTCTGATAGTCGTCGACGTAGAAGTCATAGATCTCAGGCGGCAGATACATGAAGGCGCCGTTGGCCTTGATGGACGGGTCTGCAGCGCGCCAGATCTTCTTCAGCGTGTCAACGGCATTGGTCTCGTTGATGGCAGCCACCTCAAGGAGGTTGCCCTTTTCTACGGAGATGTCACCGGACGTGATACCCGCGAGGATGATGGTATCAAAGCCGTCGAAGAGATCCTTTGTCGTCTTGCCCTTTGGGTCGCGTTTGCCAAACGGCTACCTTGCGGGCGATGGTGTTGGCGGTCATGGCCTGACCGAGGGCGATGCTCTGTCCATAGATGCTGTGGAAGTAAGGCATCGGGTTGAAGTTCTTTGCGCAGTTGCCGGGATAGACGACGAGCGTACGGCCTACGATCTTGGAGTTGTCGTCGTCCTCGTTACTGTCGCTCCATGGCGCAAGTTGAGCATCACCATCTAGCTCGCCCCATGTCAGCTGGTTGCGGACACCGGGAACGATGGTGATGTATTGCGCAGTGCCTGACTGCTGCATCGTTACGATGGGCATCTGGATGAGTTCAGACTGAAACTGCTGACAGCTCTCTTCCAGAAGCTCAGGGGTGATTTTAGACACCATCTCGTCAGGTGTCATTGTAGTGATTTTAGCCATTTACAAAAAAATAGTCTATGATGTTATTCATTAGAGGAGGTCCTTGACATCATCGAGAAGCTCCTTGGCATTCTTCGGCGTGTCACCATCCTCTACCTTAGCATGGGCCTTCGATGAGTCGCCCTGCTCATTCTTGTAAGCGTCGAACTCCTTCTGAAGATCAGCCAGCTTGTCCTCGGCTGTCTTCTTGTCTTTCTCAGCCTGTGCCTTTGCGTTCTCGGCTGTGGTGAGTGCGTTCTTGGCTCCGTCGCGTTCCTTGGTGAGGTTGTCGATGGTGGAGTCTTTCGTCTTCAGCCCGTCCTCAACCTTCTGCAGCTGCTCATCGGTAAGCGTCACCTTACCGTCGTCAGTAGCCTCGAAATCCGTGACGCCCAAGATGGCACACATGCAATTCTTTACGATTTTCTTCATTGTCTGAGTTTTTGTCTGATTGTTATTATCATTATCTTCGATTGGAGCGATATTGTTCACGAGTCCCACGATGCCGCCGAGGTCACGGCGGAACCGTTTCCAGAATCCCTCATTGCTGTCTTTGGAGACTTTGGCTTCGTCGGCAAGCATCCATTTCTCCTCATCCATCTTCTTCATGTTCTCCTCGATGGATTTATGGTTCCGATAGGAGTAGAGCGAAGCGATGGCCTTGTCATAGGTGTCGAGTTCGTCACGTTTTGACTGGAACTTGCTCACGAGCTTATCGATAGCCTGCTTGTTGGCCGAGCCATAGAAGCCGATGTCAAGGCTGCTGTTGTGGATGAGCATCAAAGAGCCTGTAGCGATGTTGACGGTCTTGGCCTTCATGCAAAGGAGAGTGGCGGCACTGGCCGTCATACCCACGATGTACATGTTGCACTGGCCATGAGCCGCTATCAACTCACCGATGGTCATTCCTTGATC
>ONBC01000127.1 GCA_900315955.1 uncultured Prevotella sp. | reverse complement strand
CACGTATCAACCAAATATAAAAGTAATGTTTAACCAGGTCAACCAACATTAAAAATAAGGCTTAAAGTAGTCAACCAAAAACGTTAAACTACAGTGATTTCTGAGTTCTGCCATCGCGTCGCGCCGTGTCACGATCCTGCCTCAGATGTGTCACGATCCTGCCTCAGTTGTGTCACGATCCTGCCTCAGTTGTGTCACGATCGTGCCTCATACGTGTCACGATCCCGCCCCATACGTGTCACGATTCTGCGTCATGCCTCGCTGTTTTATTGTTGCGCTTGTCTCGCGATACCGTTTGTTTCGCATTATTGTTATCGCTGTATAGTTACATTTCCAACGGACAGCATAATCTCGCTTCTTCTCCACAATATTTTAAGCCAAGAGTATCTTCGCATTGCTGAGGCACAAAGACAATAATCCACGACGGAGAACGTTAGAAGTATAAACCTGCGTCAAGAATGAACAAAGTACTTAAATTCTACAACTATGACAAGGCGCTCTCCGCTTATGAGGATCGCCTTTTACATATGCCAGCCATCCCTACTACCGCCGCGAGCTCATGCAATTTATCATCGACAAAAAGATTATCGCCCCGCTGTCTTCCAACACAGAGGACCTTGCTGCAGATAGGCTATCACTTAAGAATCTGTTAGCGCTATTGATTGCCATCTGATTGATGAGAAATATTTGGCATACGTCCACAGGCCGCAAGTTAGGATTATACACACCAAAGCCGCCGAGCATCAACGCTCAGCGGCTTTGTTATAACAGGTTACACATCGTATGACGGTACACAGTCTCTGCGGCTCAGCGTGAAAACAGCTCTCAAATCCCGCAAAAGAACGTGACAAGAAACGGGACACTAAAATCCATGATGAACCCATGAAAGACGGAGAGCGTCGCCAAATCCTTGCCGCTATAGCGCGTGATGATAGGCAACGTGGTATCCATCGACGTCGCTCCTCCCACACTGATCGGTGCCAACGGACCGAACCAACGGGCGAGCAGCGGGGAGCAGAGCAGCGTGAGGAGCTCCCGCACGATATTGGCTAAGAGTGCCACTGTACCCAGCGCAGCCCCACGGTACTGGGTGATGAAGATGCTCGAAAGGGAGTAATAACCGAAACCGGAGCCGATGGCGAAACAGTCGGTCAGGCGCATGTCGGGGAGGAAGAGGCTCACCGCCAGACAACCGGCCAAGGTCCCGCCAAGGGTGCAGAGCGGTAACAGGAGAAGGCACAGACGGGTATGGCGAAGGGTGGAGAGCACCTCACTGTCGGAGCCGATGCTCATCCCCACACAGAAGATCAGGGCACAGAGTGTCACATAGCTCACATCACTATCGCCTGCCGCTGCTGGCAGGAGATGGAACCATCCACCAAGAAGGCCGAGGATGAAGAAGGCGAGGATGATCAGACTGCCTCTCATGCCGCTCCTCCTTTCTTTCCCGACAGGCGGGACCACCGCCACAGCCCCCAGGCCAATGACGCACTGCCCAAGGACGCCGCGAGGGCTATCGCCACACCCTCAGCACCTAAGCGGCTCAAACTATGGATGATTCGATCATCACCACCCACCTCGATGCCCAACAGGAACAACAAAGCCCAGATAAGAACCGTGGTGAGTGGCGAAAGCCATGCCAGTCGTCGTTTCCTCAGCAAACGGCCCACGACGATGCCGCACGCCATCATCAGAATAATCGTCAACATATCTTCTTGTGTCAATCCGAAATCGTGTCGGCACAAAGTTACTAATAATCCGCCAACATCAGTCAGCATTGGTAACATTTTTGTTGTCGTCAGAGAGGTAATTATCGAATTTGCAGCGTGCGGCTAATCCTACATATCCGCGCCCTACAAGAAATCCGGAATTTTTGAAATAACTTCGTACCGATCTATATCAAGGTCCTAGCAAGGGACATCGCTCTGATTTGTAAATCAGTGTGTTATACGCATTTGCGCTGAAAATCGAGTTGGAATTTTATCTGCTATAGTTCCTTCTCATATGCTTTTTGTCCAAAATGTTATATCGTTTGTCCGATTTGTTAATGCTTTCATCCCGCATTTTGCTTAACATTGCGATCGCAATCAGGTTGATTGCTTCATCATATAAAAGAACTCAAAACAAACTAAAGACAATATGAAAATTTATTATAATGAACTTGCCTTTTTAGGCATAGCGTTATTATCCTTGTTCATAACTGTATGTCATGAACAAGAAGATTATCTTCAAGACTCATCTACAATAGTTCCTGCTTTCATTTCTACATCAGAGACAAGAGCTACAGAAAACACTTTCTATCAGGGAGCCGACCTGTCATACGTTAATGAACTCGAAGATGTTGGTGTAAAATATCATAAGGACGGTACAGATGTGGACCCATTTACGCTGCTTCATAGCTATGGAGCCAATATAGTACGTCTTCGTTTATGGCATAATCCGACATGGACATCTTACTCTACATTAGATGACGTAAAGCGAAGTATGAGGCGTGCCAAGACTGCTGGTCTTGAAGTACTTCTTGATTTTCACTATTCTGACACATGGACAGATCCTCAGCAGAATTTAGTTCCTGCGGCGTGGACAAATGGATGAAGATATCCAAGGAATTCGGACGTCAATGACTATTTTGAAAAATTCTACATATATTAATTAAATGACTAAAGTTTCCCACTTGCAAATAGCTTGCCCTTAAAGTCTTAAAAATCAAGAGAAAAGAGAAGGAATGCCCAAAAGTTTTTGTATCTTTGTAGTGCAA
>ONBC01000129.1 GCA_900315955.1 uncultured Prevotella sp. | reverse complement strand
CATTTGCTGTATCATACATATCTTTCATCTTTTTAGTTCCGATGCAAAGATACGCACTTATATTTTTAGCTACAATACGCAATTGCGGAGACGCTTACTTATCAGATGGGGAAGAACCATAAGGACAGAGACCTTGAGCTGCTGCCACAGGCACTGGATATTCTCAAACACTATTATAAGGAGGATGCCAAGCCCACGGATTACATCTTTCCTATGCTTGACAACAATGAGCCATGGGCCGCATACGTTACGCAGGAGGACAAGGACAAGATGCCGGCAGACCTGAAGCGACGGATGTTTCAGGTCATCGGTGCCAAGAATGCCCTTATTAACAAGGAACTCCATAAGATGAAGGAGATGGCAGGTATCGACAAGCCAATCAGCTTTCATATCAGCCGTCATTCCTTCGCAAAAATGGCAAAGGACAAGGGGCTTGACAATCTTGAAGTCAAGGCTCTGCTCGCCCATTCCAATCTTGCCACCACGCAGCGGTATATGGGAGATTTTGACACTGCCCACAACGACGCAGCCTTGGAGAAAGTGTTCATGCCGACAGATGAACGGTCGGAAGAGGACAGACTTTATGATCAACTGCAAAGGGTGCCGAAGGAAATACTCGTGCGAGTATTGAAACGAATAAACATTATCGTGCCGAGTAACGGATAATTGAAAATAAATGGTTATATTTGCAGCGAAATGGAAATGACCAAGTTTGACATCAGCGCCTTGGGCGAATACAAAGAGGGCAACCGCGTCGAAGCAAAGAAGGCTGGGGGCGGCATTCCTGGTAGTATGTGGGAGACCTATTCGTCTTTTGCAAATACAGATGGTGGCATCATTGTCCTCGGTGTTGAAGAGATGAACGACGGCAGACTGGTGCCTGTTGGTGTTAAAGACCCGGATAAAATGGTCAAGGAGATTTGGAACGCCGTGAACAACCCTCAGAAGGTGAGCATCAATATTCTGATGAATAAGGATGTCCATATCGAGGAGGTGGAGGAAAAGCGCATTATCATCGTGGAAGTGCCCCGTGCCGATCGTTCCATCCGGCCAGTCTATGTAGGGCAGAACCCACTATCGGGCAGCTACCGTCGTAACGGTGAGGGCGATTACCACTGCACTAAAGAGGAAGTAACAGCGATGTATCGGGATGCGAGCCGCATCAGCCAAGACCAGAAAGTAATGACCGGCAAGGACGTGTCAGCATTCTGTATGGACACCGTTCACAGCTATCGCAACCTGTTCAACATCGTACACCGCAATCATGTATGGACGAAGCTCGATGACGAGACTTTCCTTTTCAAGCTTGGCGCTATAGACTATGACGATGAGCACAGACGACTGCACCCTACAGCAGCCGGCCTGCTTATGTTCGGCTATGAGAATGAGCTCATGCAGGAATATCCTCAGTATTTTCTCGACTATCAGGAGCATAAGAATCCTTCCATTCGCTGGACTGACAGAAAGATATCGAGTTCCGGCGACTGGAGTGGTAATCTCTTCGACTTCTTCTTCTCGATAGCCGACAAGCTTACAGCAGACCTTCCCCATCCGTTCAAACTTGACGGCATGCTCCGTGTGGACGACACTCCGCTACACAAAGCGGTGAGGGAGGCATTGCTGAATACGCTTGTTAATGCTGACTATTATGGGCGACGTGGTGTTGTCGTGACCAAATCACGTGAAGGCTTCACCTTCTCCAATCCCGGTGACTTCCGTATCTCCATGAACGAGGCTATCAGCGGTGGCGTGTCCGATCCGCGCAATGCCATCGTGTTCAAGATGTTCAACCTTGTCGATTTGGGCGAGAGAGCAGGAAGTGGGCTGCCTACCATATATAATGGTTGGGAAGAGGCATACGGTGAACGCCCGACACTCTCAGAATCTCACGATCCCGACAGAGTCACCCTGACTCTGCACTGCGACAATATCGACCATGTAACGTTCGAGACCGACGATAAACGGGCGGAGAACGACAGAACCGCCGATAAATCGGTGGTAAATAATAATATCGGCGGTAAATCGGCGGTTAAAATTCAAAATACCGACGATAAGCGGACGATAAACAGCAGCATGGACGATAAAGCGGACGATAAGCGGACGATAAACAGTAGTATGGACGATAAAGCGGACGATAAACGGACGATAAACAGTAGCATGGACGATAAAGCGGACGATAAACGCAGTCAGATTGTTACATATATAAAGGAACACGGGCAGGCTAATGTGTCATCATTATCTGCCGCTTTAGGGGTTAGCACATCACAAACCAAGAGATATGTCTATCAACTCGTTTCAGAAGGGAAGATAGTTCCACATGGTGCAAACAGAAACCGTACCTACTCATTAAGAGGGTAGGTGCCAGTATTATAATGTCTCGTTCTGCAAGCGAGGACAATTGGAAACTTGCTTCTAATTTGTCGAATGCAGAAGATTTATGCGACAACGATAACTATTTTCTTCAAAGGTGCAAATGAACGGCCTGAAATTGAATGCTTCATTGGTTATCTGGAAAACCGAGAGCATGTTATCGGCAGCACCGTTTCCATATCTCATGGCATTTTTCCTTATTTTTGGCGAAAATAATTTTTTTTTATATCTCTTCTTGGACATCCTCTCGCTTGTATTCTCCATTCTGGTTTCTGTGGCATATGGATGCGCCTCATCTGACAAATATAGTCTTCTTACTTATCATCCTGCTCTCCACATGGGGTCTTGACCAGATAGCTGTTGATAGCCACTCGCTGATATTCTGTTCATGTCTACATGGCAGCTTCAACCTCTTGAAGCGTGGCAATGACAACAACATCTTCAACGACACATCGGCTACAGTCATTTTCATCCTAACGGTCGTAGGTTGGTTCCTGATATGGTATGTGATCCGTAAGAAGAGCATTAATAAATGATTGACACATATTTCAGTCGCCAAACAAGCACATAAGGACAAGTATACGTCAGCCACATATTGGAAAATTTCGAGAAGATAGTGGAGGAATAGACAATGCTTCGAACTCTTGCTTCGAAAGTTGAAAGTCGCAAAAAATGTTCTTGAGCGGCCAAACGACCTTGGAGTAAGGGCTGATTAAGTCGCAAGGAAGTCGCAAACGACAAGATAAAGAAAAAGCCAAAGTGTTGAATATCAACACTTTGACTTTTTATCGTGTACCCAGACTCGGTACGATACCGTACTAATCAACGGATAAGAAAAGAAAGAAAATGTAGTGATTATCAGTTGTTTACAACTATATTGCATTTTCCGATGTTTTGCTAATTTTCCGATTTTTGCCGCTGAGGTGTTAAAATTAACACCTTATTAACACCCCAAATGGAGGAAACTTCGTACCTTTACGGCGTCAACATACAACAATCAGAAAACAACGGAAAATCACTATGGCAGAGACAAGAGGCAAGAACAAGAATCTCATTGAAGCCGGCAATCCCCGCCTTCTGAGAAAGCCCGTCAAACAGGGCAAGGAGTATAGTCTATATCTGGAGTATCAGATGGGCTATAACCATGACACTGGTACATCAGTCCGCAAGAAAGAATCGCTCTCGCTTTATGTTATGGCAAGTCCAAGGACCGTCGGAGAGCGCCAGAAGGTCAAGGAAACCATTGAACTGGCTAAGAATCTGAATTTTCGATTAATTTGTAGCGATAACGCAAGCTGCAAAGCCAATTATCTATAAATCAGTTTATATTTAACTTATTATGTTTTGTCATTTCAT
>ONBC01000130.1 GCA_900315955.1 uncultured Prevotella sp. | reverse complement strand
ACCGGTCTTTCCGAGGTCTGTCTTCTGCAAGGCCGTGAGCATGTCTTCGGCTTCCTTGTATTTCTTCTGCGCAAAGAGCACCTGTGCCTGCTGATGCTGGTAGGCCGGCAGCGGATTGAGTTTGTAAGCTTCTCCGGCGAGTTCATAAGCCTTGTCGAGGTTCCATTTCGTGAAGGTCGAGTCGATGCGCATGATGCAGGCGTTGTAGACCAGTGCAGCATAGTTGCTGTTGGCCACGTCTTTTTTCGCGGCATGCTTCACTTCCGTTTGCAGCATCTCGTCAGCCTCGGCAAGCTTACGGTTGTTGACCAACTGCGTTGCACGTGCGTTGTAGCCGTCCGTTGCCGTGGGAAAATACTTGATGAAGTCGTCGATATATTCGTTGTAGCGCAGACTGTCGCTCATGCTCACAGCGAGGACGAGCATCAGCGATGCCTCTTTCTCGTCGGAGGGCAGCGCCGTGCGGATGCCCGTAGCTCGGAAGGTCTGGTCGTTGATGGAGAGGCCGTAGCGCTTGAAGGTCGTGGTGAGGCGCGCATCGGCGGAGAAAGCCTCGCCGCCGTTGTCAGGACGCTGCACGACACCGAGAAGCTGTCCTGCGGCATTGACGACAGGACAACCGAGCATGGAGCCGGATACATCCTCATCCTTGAAGACATAGTAGTTGTAATTGGTCATAAACTTCTCCGTTCTCAAGACCGTGGAGGGCGCGTTGTTGTCAGTGGTCATTGGGAGCGCGGCGGCACCATTGTTGTAGCCTTTGATGCGGAAGCGGCAGATGTCGTAGTTCTCCGACACACCGAGCATGGCATCAATATCATATTGCTTGCCCTTGGCATCGATGATGACGGCTTTTGTGGCTCCCTGGAAAGGGTGCCACATGGCGATAGCCTCGCCGTTGTTGCCTGTGAAGACACCGTGCGACGTGTAATGTATGGTGCCGTCGGCGTTGTAAGTCGTGAGCGTGAAAACGCTTTGTGCTGCCTTCTTGACAGGTCCGGGCTGTGCCTGGGCTATCAGCGGCAGGAATAATAATGCGAATACTATTTTGAATATCTTTTTCATCGTTATTTTGCGTTATCTAATAATGTTCTGGCATTCTCTATGGCTGCCTTCGAGATGTCGCTGCCACTGAGCATCTGTGCGATCTCCGTGACGCGCTCCTCAGGTGTGAGCATGCGCATGTGGCTTACGGTGCCCTCCTGGGTCTCCTCCTTGCTCACTTTGTAATGGGTCGTGCCCATAGCGGCTATCTGCGGGAGGTGTGTGATGGAGATGACCTGACGGTTGCTGTCGCCCATCTCGCGCATGATCTGTGCCATCTTCTCAGCCACACGGCCGCTGACACCCGTGTCAATCTCGTCGAAAATGATCGTCGGAAGTTTCACGGCCTTGCTGATCATGGCTTTCAGGGAGAGCATGACACGTGCTATCTCACCGCCGGAGGCCACCTGCGCCACGGGCTGCAGCGCTGTACTGCTGTTGGCGCTGAAGAGAAACTGCACCTTGTCGATACCCGACGGCGTGCAGTCGCTCTCCTTGAAGTCGATGGCAAACTGCACCTTCGGAATGCCTAATGGCACGAGACGTTTTTTCATCTCATCTTCCACTTTCTTGGCGGCTTTCTTGCGCACGCCGCTCAGTTGGCGGGCAGCCTCAAGACAGACGTCATAAGCCTTGTCGCTCGCTTCCTTGAGCGATTGCAATTGTTCGTCACCTCCATCAATATTGTCAAGCTCGTGCTTGATCTTGTCACGCTCCCCAATGAGCTCAGCGGTGGACGACGCGTGAAACTTCTGCTCGAGAGCGTAGATGAGGTCGAGGCGGCTGTTAACAGATTCTAATTCTTGCGGGTCAAAGTCAATATTCTCCAAGTGGGAATCTATCTCCTGTGCTATATCTTTCAGTTCGATATAAGCCGAGTCGAGCCGTTCAGCGAGCGGCTTGGCATCGGGGTAGACCTCCTCGATGTCGTGCATGCTCTCCGCAGCGTTGTGGGCAAGGGTCATTGCCCCCGTACCCTCCGCAGAAAGCGTAGAAGATGCATTGAAGAGCGCGGTCTTGATCTCCTCGGTGTGGCTCATGGTCTGGGAGCGCTGTTCGAGGTCCTGCTCTTCACCCTCAATGAGCTTTGCTTTGTCGAGCTCAGTGAACTGGAAGCGAAGGAACTCCTCGTTCTCTTTGCTCTTGCGGCATGCCTCAGCGAAGTCGGTGTAGGCTTTCTTTGACGCGGCCCATGCCTTGTATTTCTTCTGATAATCGTCAACGAGCTTCGTGTCCTGGGCAATGATGTCTACGACATTCAGTTGGAAGTCTTCTTTCTGCAGCAGGAGGTTCTGATGCTGGCTATGGATGTCGATGAGACGGTCGCCGAGCTCGCGGAGTGTGGTGAGCGATACGGGCGTGTCGTTGATGAAGGCGCGGCTTTTTCCTGTGATGCTGACCTCGCGTCGGAGGATGCAGTCGGAAGGATCGTAGTCGATCTCATTGGCATCGAAGAAATCCTGCATGCCGTAGTTGGACAGATCGAAATGAGCCTCAATGATACATTTCTTCCGTCCGAGCTTGATCTGCTTCGTGTCGGCTCGTTGCCCCAAGAGCAGTTGAAGGGCTCCGAGGATGATGCTTTTTCCCGCACCGGTCTCACCCGTGATCACAGAGAATCCCGGATGAAACGGGATGTTAAGTTCATCGATCAGCGTGAAGTCCTTGATATAGAGTTGCTTTAGCATGGATTATTGCTTTATTTTTTCCCAGGCATTGTTTTGCGAGGCATTGATGGAGAAGAGAATCTCGTAGACCGATTCTTTCTCTTTCTGTGTGCCTTTGCCTTTGTAGATGTTGGCGAGCTCGTCGCGCTTATAATCGGTCCAGATCTGTGGGAGCATGCTCTGTGGCTTGTCCTCGTGGCATTTCTTCAGATCATTCTCTATCGCTGTTGTTATCCCCGTTCTTCCACGGTCAGCGTTGGCCGCCATCTCGTCGAGGCCTTTGCGATAATAGTCGTATTGCAGTTGTCTGAACGGCAGCATGGCCCCGTCGAGATAATCGTTGATGATAGCGAACCTGTTTCGGTCGTTGTCGAACGATTTCCATCCCGTAAACTCGAGGTTCTGTGCATTGTTGACGAGGTTCATACAGCGCTCTAAGACATCGCTCCCGCCGAGCGGCGAGAAACTGTCGAGGTCGAGGCCAATGATG
>ONBC01000131.1 GCA_900315955.1 uncultured Prevotella sp. | reverse complement strand
GCGGCGGCCGATTGCGTTGATAACTTCCATCTCTATTGATTATTTATACTGGTTAATGTCGATGTTCTTTGGCTTCTGAGCCTCTTTGTCGTGCTCAGCGCCCTCAAAGATGTAAACGTTGTCCATCAGTGAACGGCCGAGGGGACCCTTCGGCAACATGCCCTTGATGGCGTGGCGCAGCATCTTGTCGATGCCGTTGGGACGCTTGCGCAGGTCAGCGGGATTGTTGAAGCGCTGGCCGCCAGGATAACCAGTATAACGGGTGTAGATCTTGTCTGTCTCCTTCTTGCCGGAGAACTTGACCTTGGCTGCGTTGATGATGATGACATTGTCACCGCAGTCTACGTGATGGGTGAAGCTGGGTTTGTACTTACCGCGGAGCAGCTTGGCGACCTTGGAGCACAGACGGCCCACAATCTGGTCGGTGGCATCCACGACGACCCACTCCTTCTTTGCTGTCTCCTTGTTGACGGAAACAGTCTTGTAACTTAATGTGTCCATTTTACTTTTTAATGATGAACGGTTAAATGAAAATTGTTGTTGTCTTGCGATGAACAGGGGCCTCGCGGTGCCTCCAGTCTAAAAGAGACCATCCACAGCTTTAACCCTGAACACTCTGGCGATTCACTAACTGCGCCGTACGGCCATGTGCAACGCTATTAACACACCAAAGTTGGGGCGGCTCTAAGCGCTCCGCTCCAATCAGCGGTGCAAAGGTACAACTATTTAATGAGGATAGTGGGCTAACTAATAAGGTTTTTGATGATAATTATAGATTATTAACCTATGCTTGACGGGCGTGCCTTGGTATCTTTGCCTGCCACGCCTCGCTCGATCATTTATTATCAAAAATACTTTATGTTTTTCTTGCAGATATGAAAAACGTTTCGTATTTTTGCGTATGAGAAATTAGAGAATAACGATTTATAGAGTAGGCTTATGAAACTGGCTTTTTTGATATCCGTCCAGAAAGACGCACGGCATCTTCGCGATCTCGTGGCAAGTCTGCCTGTGGGCGCTGACTATTATATCCATGTGGACCGGCACCGTGACTTGCAGCATTTTGAACGTCTGGTGAAAGGTGAGAACATTCATTTCCTTACGCAGCGGGTGCGCGTCATTCCCGGCAGTCTCAATGAGGTGGCGGTGCAGGTGGCGCTGATCCGGGCAGCCTTGGCCGGCGATGCCGACTACCTCGTGGCGATTGACGGCTTGGACTATCCGCTCTGGAGCAATGCGCGGATCGAGGAGTTCTTCTCCGATGCCGGTGGCCGGCAGTTTATCCGCGGAATCGCCATGCCCGGTCAGGGGCGGGCAGCGTATAAGTACACCGACTTCCAACTGTTGAACGATCATCTCTGGCAGCACGGCTCTTTCAAGAACAGCGTGCGCTCGCTGGCACGTCGTGTGCTCACGGGAGGTCACGTCTTCAAGACGCTCCGCATCCATTGCCCGGAGAAGACCTACACTTTATATAAAGGCAGTACGTCGTGGGCGATCACGCGTGAGGCAGGTCAGCTGATCTTACGCGAATGGGATGAGAACAAGCATCTCAAGGTCTATTTCAGTACGAGCTATCGTCCGGTGGAGACCTTCATCCCTACCGTCGTCTTCAACTCGCCGTTCGCTTCGCAGAGTCTGCTGGTCAAAGGCAAGTTGACGGATGCCAATCAGTTGATGCCGTTGACTTACGTCGGCCATACGCATTCGCCGAAGATCCTTACCGAGACCGATCTCGCTGCCGTGCGCGACAGCAGAAAGATGTTCGCCCGCCAGATCGTCTCCGACTACAGCGACGGTCTGAAGAGTATGATCGATGCCAAGAGAAACCCAGCCTGACGACCGGTTGACACCGTAGTTAGGGCGGGGTTTATCCCCGCCCTCTTGCACTGAGATCGCAGATGGGCCTTCTGTCTATTCTGACCAAAACCAATAAAACCCTTGCTGTGATGCAAGGGCTATGCCCTTTGTTTCTTCTTCGGCTCCGGCTTGCTCCGAAGCAAGCTTCGGCAAGCCGGAGCCGAAGAAGAAACAGCCTTCGTTCCTCAGGCTTGCATCACAGCAAGAAAAACATTGAAAACAGGCTGGCGCGATAGGAGTTAATAGTTAGGAATTGGGCGATAGGAGTTACTGCGCAAGCCTGTTTTCAAGTTTTTTCCTGTTTTCGCCACAGTTGCTGATTAATCAAAAAAAATAAGCGAAATGAAAAAGAAAATAATTATAACCGTCCTTGTGACATTGGCTGCCCTGATCATGCTCCCAACAATCTACTTCGTATATTGCGATAGAACCTATAAGGGTAAGGAAGACAGCATAAAGGTGTCTTATCTGAAAGACCATATGTTCAAAATCAATGATGAAGAAGTCTACATTCCTCAGGCGTTTGGCACGAAGATCCAGACAGGAAAGGGACATGTCTTCCTCTTCGGGGAGCAGCACGGTTTCTCCCCAAATCATCTACTGGACTCGAAACTGATAATCTATCTGAAC
>ONBC01000135.1 GCA_900315955.1 uncultured Prevotella sp. | reverse complement strand
CCAGTCTGCGCTCGCTTCGCTCGCTTAGACTGGGGTTATGAAAAATTCAGCCCCTCTGGGGCTGCCTCCACCGACCTACGACTCTCTGCTCTCTCCTCATAAGGCCAAAGGCCGCTCAGCGATCTCAGCCTCTCACACGTATCATCTCTGCGGCTCAATAAGCTCTGCGGCTCTGCGTGAAAAGCCTGATAATCAAGGGCAGCATTGGGTCTCAATATAAAAGTGACGAAAACAGGTTATTGAGACTCTACGATCCTCATCGTATTGAGGTGTAGATTAAATAAGGTTTCTTGTTGGTTGGTTTGAGTATTATTTGCAGAGATTCCTTAGAGACAATCACTGCAAACTTATGACGGTGGTCAATCAAACATAAAAGGAACAGCCGTAAAGGCTGTCCCTTCAAGAAATATGTTGATTACTCTTCTTAATTCTCTTCTTCGAAGGCTGCTGCTTCGGCTGCCGCAATTATATCCTCGCGGCCGTCCTTCTTGTTGGAAGGAGCATCTTCGGAAAGCGCATCCGTGCGCGCTTCCTCTACAGCACTCTCCGCTTCGGAGAAGACATGTTCACGGAAAGCGGTCTCATGCTTGTCGTCATCCTCCACGGGAGCATCAGCCACGGGCTTCATGAACGCCTGCGTCTCGTCCGTATCAGGGATGGCATTGACAGGCTCCTCTTCCATCTTCGTGCGCTCACCCTTGGCTTCGAACACCTTGTCGATGAACTGCGGCTCGCGTTTGAGCTTGTCGAGCGTATCTTTGGCAGCCTTCTGCTGACTCTCTTTCTTCGAGAAGCCGTCACCACTGCAGCCACAGACACCCTCCAGGAGAACCTGATAACTGAACACGGGGTTTCCGTCCTTGTCCTTGCCTCCTTTGATAAGCTTAAACTCGAGCTTTACCTTGTTTTTCTGCGTCCATTCGATGAGCTTCGACTTGAAGTTGACCTCTTTGAAAGCCACCTTGTCGATATTGATCATATTCGTCAGGATCCGCTTCTTGATGAAGGTCATGCAAGCATCGTAGCCCCGGTCGAGATACAATGCGCCTACAAGCGCCTCAAAAGCATTTCCGCCGAGGTAACTGTTATGCGTGTTGGAGCGTCCACTGGAAAGAATGAGATCACTGACACCCATCTCCTTAGCCAGTTTGTTGAGCGTCTCACGCTGCACGAGCTTTGAGCGCGTGTTGGTGAGGAACCCCTCACGCTTGCCGGGAAAATGACGGAAGACGATGTCGCCCACGGCACAGTCGAGCACGGCATCCCCCAAAAACTCCAACCGCTCATTGTTGATGGGTTTGCCCTTATTATTACGGTGTCGGATGCTCTTGTGGAGCAGCGCCGTCTTATAATAAGTGATGTTGTGGGGATAGAAGCCGATGATGGCATATAATGAAGAATAAAGCTCCTTATCCTTTCGGAAAGGGAGCCTTATTCTGTCTATTATGTTGATTAACATAAAGTTATTCAGCATATTTCTTAAAGATAACGCAAGCGTTGTGACCACCGAAGCCGAACGTGTTGGAGAGCGCAGCGCGCACCTCACGTTTCTGCGGCTCGTTGAACGTGAAGTTCAACTTATAGTCGAGCTCAGGATCATCGTCACCAGCCTCATGGTTGATCGTTGGCGGCACAACATCATTGACCACACTCAGCACGCTGAACATAGCCTCTGCAGCACCGGCAGCACCAAGCATGTGACCTGTCATCGACTTTGTAGAAGAGATGTTCAACTTATAAGCATCGTCTCCGAAGAGATCCTTGATAGCCTTCGCTTCAGAGAGGTCACCCACGTGTGTGGATGTGCCGTGCACGTTGACATAGTCGATATCCGATGTCTTCAAGCCGGCATCCTCGAGTGCAGCCTCCATGACGAGCTTGGCACCAAGGCCCTCAGGATGAGAAGCCGTGATGTGGTAAGCATCAGCGCTCATGCCCTCGCCTGCCATCTCCGCATAGATATGTGCACCACGCGCCTTGGCGTGCTCCAGAGTCTCGAGGATGAGACAAGCAGCACCTTCACCCATGACGAAACCGTCACGGCTGCCACTGAACGGACGGCTGGCATGCTCAGGATCGTCGTTGCGTGTAGACAACGCCTTCATCGAGCAGAATCCACCTAAACCACACTCTGTGATAGCCGCCTCAGCACCTCCGGCCAAGATGATATCCGCCTTACCGAGACGCAGCAGGTTGAATGCATCGGCCAGGGCATGCGAAGAAGAAGCGCAGGCACTCGTCGTCACATAGTTGGGACCATGAAATCCAAAATGGATACTGATCTGACCCGCTGTGATGTCGGAAATCATCTTGGGGATAAAGAATGGGCTGAACTTCGGGCCTTCGTCGTGGTGCTGTCCATAGTACATCACCTCGTCCTGGAAAGTC
>ONBC01000137.1 GCA_900315955.1 uncultured Prevotella sp. | reverse complement strand
CTTGTTGGCTGAGCCAAGGTGGTCGTCGGGTAGATAGACGGCGACCATGACCACTGCGATCAATCCTAAGAGATAGACGAGAAACGCCCAACGCCAGCCTATGGCAGAGAGCAGGCCTGCCAACAGTGTGGCGACGACGCCGCCCATCTGATTCATGGCAGCCGAGAGACCCATGAGATGGGCTTGTTGCTCAGGCGGATAGTAGTAAGCCAAGAGTCCGGTGGACAGCGGCATGACGAGACCCACGCTGATGCCAAGCAGGGCGCGGAGGACGAGCAGTACGTAGATATCACTGGCTAAGAAACAGCCTGCTCCCACCATGACGTAGAGCACGAGACCGAAGAGGGCAATAGCCCGAGTGCCATAATGTCGGCTGATGTTGAGAAAGAAGAGGTTGGTGATGATGATGAACAGTGCGGGAATGCTGACGATGAACTGTACCAACAGTTCCGGCGCATCTACGAAATGAGCCTTGATGACGCCCAAGGCCGGTGCGATGGCTGCTCCCGCCATGACGGTCAGCAGCGACATAGACAGAATGGTGTCTGTCAGCTTCTTGTTTACTACACTCATTTGTTTGTTGTTATGAACTGATTATAAAGCACCTGCAGAAGTTCATAACTAGACTTACGTGTAACGTCCTGAATACACTACATGTTATGTCGCCTTGACAGGTGACCTTACAAAATTACAAAATCTCATCGACAAAACGCATGAATTCTAAAACAATATTAACCACCTTTAACGTAAGAGCGGGAAAAAGAAGATGTCACACCCTGCCAGCCTCGGAGAGGCTGAATGCTTCATAACCACAGTCTAAACGAGCGAAGCGAGTGCAGACTGGGGTGTGTTGATGACAGCAAGACTGGCTGATGCCGTGCCTCGGAGAGGCACAATGCGCGAAGCGCGTAACGACGGGGATCCGTCTTGCTACGCATCTAAAATGCATTCAGCCTCTCTTAGGCTGCCCCTGACGCACGACCCTCTGCGCTCTCCTCACAAGGCCGAAGGCCTCTCAGCGGTCTCATCCTGTCACACGTATCCTCTCAGCGGCTCTGCGTGAAAAGTCTGATAATCAAGAGCAGCACTGGGTATGCGTCACCCTCTATCACTTAAATATCCTTGCAAGTGCTTGATTATCAAGGAAAGTTTTTGGTCTCAACAAAAAAGTGACGAGGTAAGGTGCCCTTCGGTCTTTCGTGTGTCATTTCGGCCATTTGCAGGGCGCGGCCCTTGTGGCCGTCCGCACCCCGGATGGGAAATTGGTTACCCTGCAATGGCGGACGGCCACAAGGGCCGCGCCCTGCACTGGCGACGGTTCCTGACCCTTCCGGCTCGCATCCTGCCATAGAAACGATGAATAAATCACTCATTTTTCTTGACAAAAAGTAAAAAGTCAGGACAATGGAAATTCGTGAAAGAGAAAGAAAAATTGGGGTGCGCTAGCCGAAAAACGCGAAAAAGAGAGTCGGAGAATGAACCTTTAACGGTTAGGTCGCCCACCTAACGCTGTTAAGTAGGCGACCTAACGCTGTTAAGTAGGCGACTTAACACTGTTAGGCCGGCGACCTAACTGTAGTCAGGTCGGCTCTTTGAAAGCGTTGGAAAACTCTCTCGGAAGAGCAAATTATGTAAAGTGCTTGTAATCAACTATTTATCAACTCTGCTCAACAATCGTTTCTTTTCGCCCGAACGCACACTTGTTTGAAAAGAATCGATTCTCAGCGGGGGTTGGAGAAAATAAATCTTGACATTTATTACATAGTCTAACATATGGGGAGTAAGGATTTAGAAATAAGGGTTGGGTGTCACCGCGTCAGCCTGTTTTCAAGGTTTTTCTTGCTGTGATGCAAGCCTGAGGAACGAAGGCTGTTTCTTCTTCGGCTACGGCTCGCGCCGAAGCTTGCTTCGGAGCAAGGCGGAGCCGAAGAAGAAACAAAGGGCGTAGCCCTTTGCATCACAGCAAGGGTTTTATTTGTTTTTGTTAGAATTGGAACAGGATAGAATATGAATCTCCGCTCGCAACTCTCCTCTTACCTTTCGACCAGCATTCGCTTCTATATAACATTTATCATAGAAATGTTATTTCCCGTTTTGCTCAGGGAAAGGCCCCAGTGGTGAACTGAATAGTTATAGCGGATCAGAAATAGCCTGATATGCAAAATAGGTTGCAATTACCTTGATCAAGGTAATTGCAGTCTAAAAAGAATCTGCTAACTTTGCATCCGGAAAAAGTAATAAATCAAGGGATTAAATATCAATGAACTGAATGTGCTCGCCGACGAGATTCGTACCGGCGTGCTCAACCGGGTCAGCAATCATGGTGGTCATGTAGGCCCCAATCTCGGTTTCACCGAAGCTACGGTGGCCATGCATTATGTCTTTGACGCCCCACGGGACAAGTTTGTCTTTGACGTTTCCCATCAGGTCTATCCTCACAAGATGCTTACCGGCCGTAAGGAAGGCTTCCTCAAGGTGGATGACATGAATGCCATTTCCGGCTATTCCTCTCCACGGGAGAATTCGGAGTATGATCTCTTTGAGGTGGGACATACGTCGACTTCTGTGGCGTTGGCTTCCGGACTTCAGGCAGCGCGTGATCTCTTAGGTGAGAAATACAACATTGTAGTGGTTCTTGGCGACGGTTCACTCTCAGGAGGCGAAGCCTTCGAAGGACTCAATGTGGCGGCGGAGGCAGGAACCAACTTCATTGTGCTCTTCAATGACAACGGGATGTCTATCGCTGAGAATCATGGCGGAATGTACAAGAGTCTGGCAGCACTGCGTGAGAGCAACGGCGAGAGCAGCAACAATATCTTCCGTGCACTTGGTTTCGATTATATGTATGTGGAAGCGGGCAACAATGTAGAAAAACTCGTTGACGCTTTCCGCAAGGTCAAGGACATCGACCATCCCATCGTCGTTCATCTGCATACAGAGAAAGGTCACGGCTATCAACCCGCTGTGGAAGACAAAGAGGCCTGGCATTGGAGCGTGCCTTTCGACTTGAAGACCGGAAAGCCGAAAAACGTCAGCGGTGGTGAAAGCTTCAGTGACCTGCTCGGACAGTACTTAGTGAAGAAAGCTGAGCTTGACGACAAACTTCTCGTCGTTCAGAGTGCCGTACCAGCCATGAGTGGTCTGTCGAAGGAGCGTCGCGAGGCACTGGGCAAGCACTATGTCGACGTGGGCATTGCGGAGGAGGAAGCTGTGGCGCTCATCTCGGGTGCTGCCAAGGCGGGGGCGCATCCTGTCTGGGGCACACCGGCAACCTTCATGCAGCGCACCTACGACCAGCTGTGTCAGGATTTGGCCGTGAATGGCAATCCGGCGGTGATCAACGTCTTAGGGGCAAGCATTTACGGTATGAACGACTTCACACACATCTGCTTCTTTGACATACCCATGTTCTCGCATATCCCCAATTTAGTGTATTTAGCACCGACCACGTGGGAAGAGTTTATTGCCATGGAGGACTGGGCGATCGCGCAGGACAAGTACAGTGTGGCGCTTCGCGTACCGTGTGCTGTGGTTCATAGCGATGAGGACTATCCGACAGACTACAGTCAACTGAACAAGTTCCAAGTGACCCATCGGGGCAGTCAGGTCGCGGTGATTGCCGCAGGCGGATTCTACCAAAAGGGCGAGGCTGTGCTCAAGCTGTTGGCCGACGAAGGCATCAACGCCACCCTCATCAACCCACGCTACCTGACGGGTGTCGACGAGCAGTTGCTTGATGAGCTCAAGCGTGACCATCAGCTGATTGTAACTCTCGAGGATGGCAGTTTGGACGGTGGCTTTGGTGAGCGCATCGCCCGTTACTATGGTCCAACAGACATGAAGGTGCTCAACTTTGGTGTGAAGAAAGCGCTCTACGACCGTTACGATGTCAATGATCTGCTTCGTGACAATCACCTC
>ONBC01000138.1 GCA_900315955.1 uncultured Prevotella sp. | reverse complement strand
TCACGATCCTGCCTCAGTTGTGTCACGATCCTGCCTCAGTTGTGTCACGATCCTGCCTCAGTTGTGTCACGATCCTGCCTCAGTTGTGTCACGATCGCATCATGCCTCGCAGATCCCGCATCATGCCCCGAAGTTTTGTTGTTGTGCTTGTCCCGCGATGCCGTTTGTTTCGCGTTATTGTTATCGCTTAATAGTTACGACTTCCACGTGATAAGCAGCTCGTTGAGTGCCCGCCGAATGGAGCGCATGCCGAACTGCTCGGTATGAATCTCGCTCAAGGGTATCCACTTATAAGAAGCAGCGTCGTCGGATGCCTTGACCTGCTTGTAGTCTTTCACCTTACAAAGGAAGAAAAAGTCCATTGTGGGGACATGGAAGCCGGAGTAGTAATACACATTGGGATAGCTGAAGATATACTTCGACTCCGTCACCTCCAGCCCTGTCTCTTCCCTGACCTCACGCCTCATGCCTTCCTCAGCGGTCTCCCCGAGATCGGTGAAACCGCCGGGCAGGTCGAGCGTTCCCTTAGCGGGCTCTTTCTTGCGCGTGAGCACAAGCAGCTCATTCTTCTCATTGAGGATGAAAGCAGCCGTTGCGGCACTCGGATTAAGATAATAGACGAAGCCGCAGTTCTCACATCGTTTGCTCTTCTCGTCGTTCTCCACAAAATGCTTACTGCCGCAAACGGGACAATATTTGAACTTTTCTAAAGGATGCATAATCGAGTGATGAGTTATGAGTGATGAGTTATGAGTTAGAAGTTAGAAGTTAGGAGTTAGGAATTAAAGCAACGCCTTGATCTCCGCGTCAATGTTCTTTATCTGCACGTCACGCTTCTGCAGCACGTTGTTCCTGTCGATGAGGAAGAAGGTTGGTACGTTCTGCACGTTGTAGGCCGACGCAGCCTGCGCGCTGCCCTGCCCATCACGCACGCAGATCCACGGCAGAGCGGCAACCTGCTCTTTCCAGAAGTGCTCATCGGGGTCGAGGCTCACCTGATAGATCTCCAGCCCCTGGGCGTGATACTTATTATACAAGTCGCGAAGCCACATGATGCGCTGCGTGCTGTTCTTCGAAGCATAGACATGGAAGTCGAGCAGCACGACCTTGCCCTTCAGGCTGGAGAGCTTCTGCACGGCTCCCTCGCGGTTGGGCAGTGCTATGTCGATGATCCCCGATGTCGCCACTTTGTCGGCCGGTACGCCCTGAGCTTGCTGAGCCTGCACGATACGCAGGTCGCGCATGCCGGCGATAGCAATGTTATGAAGGTTCTCACCTCGCTCCGACTTCGGATAATAGGTGTCCCAGCTTGTGGCCACGGCGGCATAGACCTGCACATCCGCCTTGCTGCTGTGCGCATCGAAGATGTTCACGGCGCGGCCACCGATAACCACCGTCTGGAAGAGGGCAAAGTAAGAATAAGCCTTCATCGGTGCCTTAAAGATATAATCGGTCTTTACCTTGTTCTTATAGTTGTTGAGCGCGGCCTGCATCTGCGGACCCTCCTGGTCGTAAGGGATGTTTGGGTTGTTGGCAATGGCATTGAGCTGGGTCTGGAGGTTCATCTGCATCAGGGCAAGCTCCTTGATCTTCGCGCACTCCTCCGACCCCTGAACATCATACTTATACGACATGGTCGGATAAGAGGCCTTGATCTTCACGTCTTCCGTAGAGTCGATGGCAACATTGATGAGCTGCCGGTCGATGCGAAGCCGGTAGAACTCGGGATTGCCGGGAGCCTTCGCGTCAAAGGAGAAGGAGCCATCGGCACCCAACTTCACAGAGTCGACGGTAACAGGACCGTTCAGACCCATATTCTCAAAATAAAGCAGTGAGTCCTTAGCATCGGTGATTGTACCCGACACATGAAACTTCTTCTGCGTGCAGGAAGCAAAACTCAGCACGGCAAGCGCCAAGACTAATAAATGACGTATCTTCATAGTTATATTCGTTTACGCATAAATCGTTTACTCGCTATTAGAGTAGAAACAGTGGTTAAAAGCCTAAGAGAACCTTTCTCAAGCCTAAAACATTGCAAAGGTACGGCGTAATCGCCAAAAAAACAAAAATAATCGTGCTTTTCTTTTCCCAACTTATTAATAATGTGTACCTTTGTGGACCATCTCAATTGAGACCGGAAAGGTTGCAAAGCAGGCCGACGGCTCCGTTGTTCTCCGCATGAACAACACCGTGCTCCTTGCTACCGTCACCGCAGCCAAAGAAGCAGTTCCCGGCACAGATTTTATGCCGGTGACAGTTGATTACCGCGAGAAGTATTACGCTACCGGGCGTTTCCCCGGAGGTTTTACCAAGCGCGAGGGTAAAGCCACAGATGAAGAAATTCTTATTTCACGCCTTGTTGACCGTGCACTAAGACCTTTATTCCCTTCTGATTATCATTGTGAGGTATTCGTACAGATCTGGCTCCTCTCTTCCGATGGAAAAGACCAGCCCGATGCATTGGCTGGCTTCGCAGCTTCTGCTGCCATGGCCTGCTCTACGATTCCTTTCGAGCATACGATCTCTGAGTGCCGTGTGGCTCGCATCAACGGCGAGTACGTCATCGATCCTACGTTCGAGCAGATGAAAGACGCCGACCTCGACATCATGGTGGGTTGCACCAAGGACAACCTCATGATGGTGGAAGGTGAGATGAGCGAAGTGTCGGAGCAGGGTCTCATCGAGCGCCAAGGAGCTCGGCACCGATGTCAAGCGCGAGTACAACGACGAGATCAACGACGAGGATCTCCGCAAGCAGATTCACGACGAGCTCTATCAGCCCGCCTACGATACCATCCACAAGACGCTGCCGAAGCAGGAGCGCAACGATGCCTTCGACCAGATCCTGGCCGACTTCCTCGAGAAGTACGACGCTGCTCACACTGATCTCTCTGAGGAGGATCTCGAAGAGAAGCACGCTGAGGCAGGACGCTACTGGAACGATGTGCTGCGCGATGCCATGCGCCGCTGCGTCCTCGACGAGGGTCTCCGTATGGATGGCCGTAAGACCGACGAGGTGCGTCCTATCTGGTGCGAGGTGAGCCCGCTGCCGATGCCCCACGGAAGTGCTATCTTCCAGCGCGGTGAGACCATGTCGCTCGCTACGGTCACCCTCGGCACAAAGCTCGACGAGAAGATGATCGACGGTGTGGTGACACGCGGCTATCAGCGTTTCATGCTCCACTACAACTTCCCACCGTTCTCTACCGGTGAGGCTAAGAGCCAGCGCGGTCCCGGCCGTCGTGAGATTGGCCACGGCCATCTCGCCTGGCGTGCCCTCAAGGGTCAGATCCCAGAGAACTATCCTTACACAGTGCGTGTAGTCTC
>ONBC01000142.1 GCA_900315955.1 uncultured Prevotella sp. | reverse complement strand
TTGTATACTTGTCTTCCTCGTAACGAACCTGGTTAGCCAGTTTCATATAGAGCGACCAGCATTTATTGTTCTTATAGATCTGTCGGATGTCAAGGTCAAACTGCTCCAGAAAATGGCTGAGCGTCAATTCCCGTCCAGTATTCGTCTGGAACAATTGCATCTCATTGACGATACGACGCTGATTGAAAATGGCTGAACGGATGTTGTCAAGGATATATCTCTGGGCGATCTTATCCATCGAGATAGCGCACCCGCGGGGAAGCATTGGAAATCCTTCTTTTATTTGAGAAGCTATGGACTTGTCGGAGGGGCTGAGCAGCGGACGGAGCCTGCTCTCAAAGCTATAGTTGTGGTGAGCTTGCAGCACAAAGTCGAGAACCGTAAGACAATCCTTGTCCGGTGCCAAACGAAGACCACGACCGAGCTGTTGAAGGAATATAGTAAGGCTCTTGGTCGGTCGGAGAAAGAGGACAGTGTCAATCTCAGGAATATCAACACCCTCATTGAGGATATCTACTACACAGAGATAGTTTATTTTCCCCGTCTCAAAGCGCTCCAACACACGGCGGCGCCGCTCTTCAGAATCTTGTCCGGTGAGGGTATCGGCGCGATAGCCAGCCTCCCTAAGTCCTTCAGCTGTAGTGCGTGCATGCTCGATGTTGATGCAGAAGCAGAGCGCCCGACAGTTCATCTCGTCAGCGAGGTATTTAGGAATCGTGGCGGTGATGAGATTGAGACGGTTGCGCGTATTGAGTTTTGCGGCAAGCTCACGCTCGTCGTATCCTGCTGCCGTCCATCTCACATTCAAGAGATTGGCCGTGTCGTCGCCTATGCAGAAATACTGGAACGGGCACAGCAACATGCGGTTGATGGCTTCCGGCAGACGGATCTCTGCAGCTATCCGGTTGTCAAAATCAGGTAGCAGGCTCTGTCCGTCGGCGCGCTCCGGCGTAGCTGTCAGTCCGAGGAGTACAGAAGGATTGAATTGCTGAAAGAGAATGCGATAACTGTTTGCCGTGCTGTGATGAGCCTCATCGACGATGATGTAGTCGTAAAAATCATGCCTCATCCTCGTGAACAGCTCCCTATTGCTGTTGAATGTCTGGATAGAGATAAAGAGATGATTCAGGTTGCCCGTCGCCGACGGCTGGTATTCTCCCACCCATAATTCACCGAAAGTAGGATCATTGAGCACAGACCGGAACGTTCGGATACTCTGTTCGAGGATCTCTTTTCGATGGACGATAAACAGCAAGTTATGGTGATCAGGATGAGCATCATGGAACCGCTTGTAGTCGAAGGCTGCGATGACCGTCTTTCCTGTTCCCGTGGCAGCCACGACAAGGTTACGGAAGCTGTGATGGATCTCACGGGCAACAGAAAGCTTGTCGAGGATCTCTTTCTGTTCCGGACGAATCATATATCTTGCCAACACGGTGGGGTGCTCACTGTCGTTCTTATGCTGTTCGGCATAGATAGCGCGTCGGAAACGCTCCTCGTCATAGGGTTCAAAGTCGGGACGGTTCCAATAGGTATCAAAGGTTGCCAAGGCTGCTTTGATGATTTGTGGGTTCTCCTGAGACGTCACGCGAATATTCCATTCCAGTCCTGTCATGGCCGACATCGTCAGATTGGAGGAACCAATATAAGCGGTATGTAGACCACTATTGCGGAGAAAGATATACGACTTGGCATGGAGCCGGTCGAGCTACCTTCTCCGGACTGAGCTCCTTTAGAAATTGCAAGGCCTTAGGCTCTGATGCCGCCATGTAAGAGGTCGTGATAATATGCATACGGGCATCAGGGCACTCCAAGAAATGACTGAGGGCATCTTTGAAGATCCTCACGCCCGAAAACTTGATGAAAGCAACAATCCAATAGATCTCGTCGGCTGACTGAATGTCAAGGTTGATCTCACTCTGCAGGGACAGGTCGTGATTGCTGCCCGTGAAAAGGTTACTGACGGTGAATCCTGATTTCGGACGGAGTAGGTTATAAGCCTTAATCTGTTGCTCATTCTTACCCGCTCTGGAAATAATCCCACTGAGCAAGTAATTTTGTACGACCAACAAGTCATCAGCAGTATCACACGACCACTCGCCTTCTATGAAGTGGAGGATCTTGTTAATGAATGATATCCGTTCTTCAAGACTTTCAAAAAGTTTGTCGTCAGTCAGTAACCGGGAAAGGATTTTGGAAATATAATTTGTCAACAAGCGTGGAACCTCTGCACTGTCAATACTCAGCGTATTGACAGCATATTGACTCTTATTGAGGGCGTCTAACTTTTTCTTTAGCGCCTCATAGATAAGACTTTCGTATATCCCAGTAGACAATTCCATACTATGTTAACATTAATACTATTTCTGTTTACTTACAAAGTTACAAAAAGATATTTATTCCTGGGCAAAATGTAGGTGGAAAGAGTTTGAACTTTGCCCTTTATTCATCTTCCGAACTACTTTTTGATTTAGGAATGCCTGTATACTTATCCTCGTCTACCTGCCGTTTGACGGTTACTGCCGTCTGATGGTCAGCACAAGGTATTCCGACTGTGTGCCGATGCGAAACTTGGCGCCCCAGATACCCAGTCCGGAGCTCACATAATACTGGGTATGTCCTTTTCGCAGCGGACCGAAAGCGTCCTCGTAGATTGCATCCGTTATCCAACTGATGGGCCACACCTGCCCATGATGGGTATGTCCGGCAAATTCGAAATCCACACCATTATTTCCTGCCTCTTCCAATTGATAGGGCTGATGGTCGAGCTCTATAAGAAAGCGGGACTTGTCGACCCCTCGCATAGCCTCAGAGAGCGACTTGCGCTGGCGGTTGGTGCGGTCGTCGCGGCCGATGACTGTGATATTGCCTATCTCATTCAAGTTTGCAGCTTTGTCGCGCAGCACCATGATGCCCGCCTCGCGGCAGAACTGCAAGTCGGCATTGAGTCCCGTATAGTAGTCGTGGTTACCTAAGCAGGCGATGACAGGGATGTCCAGGTTGCGGAACTCCTCAGCCATGTGTTCTTGTGCTACCGGCCGGTAACTGCGTCGATGAGATCACCGCCAATGAGAATAGCATCGGGATGCTCAGCCTTCAGCAGCGTGAGCCAACGGTGAAGGTCGGCACGTGTGTTGTGATAACCCAAATGGAGGTCGCTGACAAGAACCAACTTCACGTCTTTCTTCATATTCTTCATGGTCGTCACCACCATCTCCACCCGCTTCTTGTCGTTGTAATGGAAGTAAGCGAGGGTGAACAAAATGGTCAGTGCAACGGCTATACCTCCTGACAGCCATCCGTTATTATGCAGAGCAGCAGAAGGAACTACATGGCAGAGGCACAGCACGTCAAGACAGACGAAGACAAGAAAGAGATAGAGTAGGATCATCAGCCACGATGTTCCCACCTCGTAAGTGAGGGTCGCCAAGGACATCGGCCAACGGTCGATAGCCCCCGACATGGCGACAAAGAACGTTACAAAAGCCAATGCCATCAGTCCCACGACGGCCATGCGCAAGGGTATGAAGTCAGGCATCAGCTGCCACGTGCGCCACGCCACATAAGTCTGACCAGCGATAGGCAGGAGGAGATCAACCGCGCCGCTGCCGACATTGCCGGAGCGAGTGTCGTAGTGATGAGTCCGTCGCTGATACCGGGCTTTGGCATGAGCAGTGGCTTTGACCTCAACCTGGAGGACCGTAACGGTGGAAGCATCTCACAGTTCCAACAGGTGAAAGACCGTTTCGTCAAGGAACTCAGCCGTCAGCCGGAGATTGGTTCAGCCTATT
>ONBC01000149.1:2193-2941 GCA_900315955.1 uncultured Prevotella sp. | reverse complement strand
TTCCAGAATGATGGTCACGGGTTTGGTGGAGACGCGGCGGTGATAGGGCTTCATGCCGATATAAGAATAGGTGAGCATGGCGTCGGAGCGGACTCCGGGCAGCGTGTAGCGTCCGTCGCTGTCGGTGATGGTACCCGTAGCAGTACCGTCGACCTGAATGCTCACGCCGATGAGCGGCTCGCCCTGGGCGTCGAGGATACGGCCGGAAGCTGTTACGAAGGTAGGTGCCTTACTGTCTTGATTGCTTTTGTTGATTTGGATATAGCGTCCTTTGACAGAAACGGTCAAAGGTAAGTCTGCTGTCAGTTGGCGTACAGCATCGGGAGCAGACAGTCCGGCGATGTGTCACCGGCATTGTAATTGATCTTGTAATAGTCCGACTGACGTTCCACTTGATAGAGGATGTCGGTCAGGGACTGCCCGTTGGCATGCAACGACACCTTGTGGCCCTGTGCCGCGGCAGCGATGCTGAGCGGCAACATCAGTACCACCATGGCTTGGCGTAAGCGTTCTCTCTTCATAACTGTTCCTTCTTAAAATGACTCTTTAATAATACTGCTATATCCTTAATACCAAAAAGAAAGATAAAGGGTACTATGATTTACCAACTTTTTTAAGAAAAAGTTAGTAAGCCGACATAAAGATATGAAAAGAGAATGGCGTTGCTACCTGACGATCATTTCTCCGCGTTGCAGTTCCACCCGCACGCCATCCTGCTCGTTGAGCTTGTTGACAATGCTTTGCAGCC
>ONBC01000149.1:0-2167 GCA_900315955.1 uncultured Prevotella sp. | reverse complement strand
AGATGCGTCGGCGAAATAGAAATAGCCTTTCGCCCATTGCGTGTAAGGATAGGTGTCGACGCTTTCCACGGTCATCTTGCCGTCCTGCCATGTAGCCTGCTTGCCGGGGGAGAGCACGGTCTGTGTGCCTTTGGCCGACACGGCGATGCGCCCCTCTACAAGAGCAACGTAAGGTTTGGCTGCTTTGCAGACATTAATATAAAAGGTGGTACCCAGCACGCGGGTGGTGAGTGCGCCGGCATGAACGATGATGGCCCGACATTGCCACCTCGCGCGTCTGACCTTGGAACGTGTGGGGATAGATGATTTTGGAGTTGGCGCCTAACCATACATGGCTCTCGTCGGGCAGGACAATGTTGAGTGCTTGTGCTATGCCGCTCGTCACTGTGTCCATAGTGATGGTCTCGGCTGTGATCGTTGTGTTGGCGACAGTTTGCGTCGCGTCGCTTGCTGGCTTTGCCGCTGACTGTGTTGTCGGACTGATGCGTTGCTGCTGAGAAACATGAGAGGCCACCTGCTGTTCTTGACGACTCTGACGGATGGGAAGCAACAACAGCAGGGCAACGGCAGCGGCTGCTGAGGCAACAGCTATCACCGCCCACAGCCTTTTCCAACGCGAACGCAAGGGAGACGGCTGGGCCTCAAGGCGTGCACGCAGTGCCTGCCATGACTGCTCCTCGTCAGGCTCAGCGTGGCAGAGACTTTCCAGAGCCGCGAGGATCTCGTCGTGCTCTTGGCGGTTGGGGAAGTCCTCTTTGCCGTTAATGGATATGTTGTGCTCGTTGTCTGTCATAAGTTTCTTGTTGATAGTGGTTGCTATATATATTACTTCGAATCTGATCTTTCGGGCACTTCGTCAATGGCATTTTCTTTGTGAAAATGTTGTCGCAGGGTAGAAAGTGCCTTCATTACGTGTTTTTTCACTCCGTCGGTGGTGATGCTTAGTTGTTCGGCTACGTCGCGGTAGCTGCGCTTTTGATAATAGCATTGTATGAACACATAGCGCGTGCGTTCCGTCATGCTGGCGATGACCTTTTCTATCTCTTTGATGCGAGCCTCTCGGGCCAGCACTTCTTCCAGATCTTCGTCGGTCCAGTCGTGTTGTGAGCTGTCGGGCATGGGTGCGAGCCGCTCTTGCCGGCGCAGCCAGTTGAGGCTTTGGTTGTGCACAGCGGCGTAGAGATAGCCTTGTACACGTTCCGCATCCAGCGCATCCCGTCGCTTCCACGCAATGGCGAAAACCTCTGCCACCACATCGCTGAGCCTCGGCATCATGGGTGAGATGGAGCGCATAGTGATAGAGCCGTGAATGGTATTCACGGTACAGCTGTTCGAAAACGTCTATGGTCATCTCATTCATCTTGACACTAGAAAAGGCTCATGGTATGCTATTTCAATACAAGGAGACAGAAAAGCGACTATTTCTTTATTCGTGAGTCACCATCAATATTCAAACTAGTGAGTGACAAGCCGGAGGTCTTTGTCTGTCATGGCTGCCACACAGGAATCCGACCATACGTTCTCGGCAGTCTCCACCATGTCGATGATGGTATAGATAGGCAGGATGATGCCCATGATGCCGACGGGAGCCCCCTGACCGGTCATCAGCGAAAGAGTGAGGAAATAGCAGCCCATAGGCACACCTGCATTGCCGATGGCAGAAACCACAGCGATGACAAGCCACAGCAGCATCATCGGCAGGGTGAGGTGGGTGCCGCCGTTTTGCATGACGAAAAGCGAGGTGACAAGGATAAATGCCGCGCAGCCGTTCATGTTGATGGTGGTGCAGATGGGCAATACGAAGCGCGACACCTTTGGTGAGACACCTGCACGCTTCTCCGCTGTGTCCATGGTCACGGGCAGTGTGGCGGCCGAACTCTTGGTGAAGAATGCCATGAGCACGGCAGGCAGCATATGACCTAAGTGACGTGCGGGGTTAATGCCCCGGGCAAGCAGGAAAAGGGGTAGGACGACGAAAAACTGCAAGATGTTGCCACCAAGGATGACGGCGACATAACGGCCCAGAGAGTCAGCGACAACGCCTGCCGAAACCTGTGCGCTGAGCTGCGCGGCAAAGGCGAGGATGCCCAGCGGCAGAGCCCAGATAAGTGCGCGGATGAGCATGAAGAGGATATCCTGCAAACCCAGCAATAGGTTCATCACCGTG
>ONBC01000144.1 GCA_900315955.1 uncultured Prevotella sp. | reverse complement strand
AAGGAAGGCAAGCTCTCCATGGATGAGGGTAAGGAGTTCCTCTCCACGTACCGTTCCGGACTCTACGGATACACGTATCTTGAGTAAGAAGTCTGGAAGACCGGAAGTTCGGAAGTTCAGAAGTTCGGAAGTCCGGAAGACAGAAGTCCAGTCAAATGACTAAGCAGTGTGATGATTGTTCTTCTACATTTCTGTCTTTGAGGTTTCTATAAAAATAAAAAACATGAAGAATCTCACAGTTATCAAGGTTGGCGGTGCCATCGTGGAAGATGAGGCCCGTCTCGATGATCTCTTGGACCGCTTTGCGAAGATCGAGGGTCCGAAGGTGCTTGTGCACGGAGGCGGCCGCCGGGCTACGAAGGTGGCTGCGGCATTGGGCATTGAGACGAAGATGATAGATGGACGACGTGTCACGGATGCTGACATGCTCGAGGTCGTGACGATGGTCTATGGAGGACTCGTCAACAAGAATATAGTGGCACGGCTTCAGGCGCGTGGTGTCAATGCACTCGGGCTGACGGGCGCCGACATGAACGTGATGCTGAGCCACAAGCGTCCCTTAAAGAATGGCATCGATTACGGATTCGTGGGAGATGTGGACCGTACAGACGGACAAGCACTGGCTTCTCTGCTTGAGCAGCGGGTCATCCCTGTCATGGCTCCGCTCACGCACGACGGTCAGGGACATCTGCTGAACACCAATGCCGACACCATTGCAGCAGAGACCGCCAAGGCCCTCGCCCCGTTCTTCGATGTGACACTCATCTATTGTTTCGAGAAGGCAGGTGTGTTGGCAGACCCCGATGATGAGCACAGCGTCATAGCTACGATTACGAGAAGAGACTTCGAGAACTACTGTGCCGATGGCACGATCAGTGGTGGCATGAAACCGAAGATAGAGAACGCGCTCGTTGCCGTGGAAGCGGGTGTGAAGCGTGTCATCATCACAAAGGCTGAAGCCTTGGGAAGTACGGCAGGCACTGTGATCAGTTGTTAAAGGTTTATAGATTCTGAAATCTGCTTGAAGCGATGTTCTTTGATAAGTGTTAGCTGTTAATAATTAATGATTAATTTCCAGACAGATATCCTCCCGCTGAAAAATCAGCTGTATCGCCTGGCATTGCGCATCACGCTCGACAGTGCCGAGGCAGAGGATATTGTGCAGGAAACACTCATCAAAGTATGGGATAAACGCGACTCATGGACGGATATAGAGAATATCGAGGCTTTTTGCTATACTGTATGCCGCAACAAAGCCCTCGACTTTGTCAAGCGTCAGGGATCTCACAGTGAGAGTCTCGATGCAACGCAGAACGAGCGTCCCGATTCCGCCTATACCCCTTCCCAGCAGACCATCGCCAATGACGAAGTGGAGATGGTACGGCATATCGTCGATTCCCTGCCCGAGAAGCAGAAACTGTGTATCCAGCTCCGCGATTTTGAAGGCAAGCCGTACAAGGACATTGCGCGGCTGCTCAATATGACGGAAGAACAGGTGAAAATAAATATCTTCCGCGGAAGAAAAACAATCAAGGAGCGATTTGAAAAAATGAACAATTATAGGGCGTGATTGAATGGAAAAATGATGTTGTTATGTTTAATTATGCTAATCTCTTTTGTCTTTTCTCCATTTATTACTACTTTTGCCTACTAATGTATATACATCAATATTAAAGTTGACTCTTTATTAACAAAATGTCAGTAGAAATAAAACGCGTGGAAAGTAAGCGTGATCTCAAGCACTTTATTGATTTCCACTACGATCTTTATAAGGGTAATCCTTATGATGCACCGGTCTTGTTCATGGACGACATGAACACGCTCCGTAAAGACAAGAATGTGGCTTTCGACTTTTGCGAGGCTGAGTATTTCATGGCCTATAAGGATGGAAAGTTGGTCGGCCGTGTGGCGGCTATCATCAACAAGCGTGCCAACGAGAAGTTTAATAAGAAAGATGTGCGTTTCGGCTGGATCGACTTTGTGGATGACCTTGAAGTATCCAAGGCGCTCTTTGATGCCGTGGAA
>ONBC01000147.1 GCA_900315955.1 uncultured Prevotella sp. | reverse complement strand
ATCCTTCTGCGAGATCTGCTCATCCTTCTCTTTGATCACTTTATCGCGACTCATGATGGCTGTATCGCGATCTTCTATTGCCTGGAAATACTCGTCTTCAACATTCATATCCTGACGAAGCTGTGCATTACCGGAGGCCATGATGAGCCGATGGAGGATATACTGCATATCAGCGTCGTTCTGATACTTTGCATCGTCTATCTCCATGACTTGTCGGTTGTCTTTCTCCTTGAAGGTCTGGTCAAATACACTGAGAACTTTTTCCAGTCTGTTGTTGATCTGTCCATGCAAGAGAGGTATCTGCACGATGATACTTTCATGGATGAGGCTGTCGACAAACGGGTCGGGAAGTCCCTGTGTCACTTCATGCCCCTCATAGTCGTAGGACTTGTGGTTGACATAGAGTACAGGAACATTGATTTTCCCTACTCTATGCCCAAGGATATACACAGCTACCATCGGTATTCCGTAGGGCGCCCGCATCTCTTCATGTACCATATTCTCCGGGTTAGCATACTGTGCACCGAGATATTGTCGGAAGCGCAGCGTCTCGGTCTCCAGCCATGTCTTCTGCAATTCGATGAGAATCAGGCGCAGCGATCCGTCGTCCTCGCGGATACGTGCTCCGAAGTCGATACGAAACATGGAGATGTTGTCACGAAAGCCATTTGTGTACTCGTTGCGGCGTATCTGCACCTCCACCACTTCTTTCTTGAGGGTACGTGCGATGCGCTCGTCCTCCATCAGATATTTGAAGACGGAGTCATAGATGGGATTTGCTACACGAATGATCATAATATGGCACAGTTTTAAGTTTACAACTATTCTATTGACAAAGATAAGGAAAAATGTTGGAAGACGCAAGCGAATCATCGGAAATCTTTCAGCACAGAGGACCTTTTCCGTGGGGCGGTTATGAGTCATCTTCTCTGAATTGGTTACAGAAATTTGCAGGAAAAGGAAATAGCCCAGGACCATGTTCCTTTCTTCTCGGTGATTGATGACCACACATTGGAAAGGATTACTCTTTCGCTTCAAGCAACATACAGAGAATGTCTGCTTCCTCTCACCATCAACCCAAAGAGAATAGCAGCTGTGCCAGTTTCTCCTATGTCGAATATTGGCGCTGACACAAAGGGGAACCTTGAAAACAGGCTATCGCAATCCCCCATGATCGTTGATGACAAGCTATATTCTTATGGTATCAAAACAGTGTTTTTACGGGGTCGAAGTTGTGTTCTTGTGAGGTTGAAACACTGTTTCCAATATTGTAACGCTATAGAAAAAGATCGTTCGCTACGTAGGGAATGATCTTTTCCTAAGTAGCGAACGATTGTTTGTCAGGCCGCAAAATCAAGTTCCACGCATTGACCCACTCGCCGACATCAACTGCTTTCAGCACTTGACGGTACTGCCTTTCTGTCTGATAGCTCAGAGAATTGTATGTAGCCATGTTGCAGCCCTGTGTCTTTCCCTGATTGGGTTGTCGTGATTTTGTATGTTTCTTATGTTCTCTCGCAAAGTCGCCACAAGGGGAGGAAAAACGATACCGACGCCCTGTAATTCTTATTAAATACTTTACAAATTCATGTCTGCAAGGACACGCATTATAGAAGTACAGGTGGCTTGGTCAGCACATTCTTGTTCCCTCATGCTCTAACATGCCTTTCTCTGCTCTTAAATAATAAGGACTCTGTCCCCTTACATTATAATATAAATAGGTGTGCGCAGAGAAGAGATATGCATAGCTTCTTTGGTATGGCCTGTAATCAGCAGATTAGGGAAAGGCTTGAGGAACTTTAGTGACGAGCATTCCCAGCAATCTGTGCAATCACCTGCTCGTTTGCCTCATCCACCCGTTGTGCCGCTATGGCCTCAAGATAGATGCGTGTAGTGCGCTCCGAGGTATGTCCTAAAGCAGCACTGATCACCGGCAGCGGTACATGACTGGCCTGCGCGATGCTCGCCCACGAATGGCGGGCCACATACATCGTTAGCGGACGTGGAAGTCCCAAGGTATTGCCCAACGACTTCAGCGCATAGTTCACACGATACTGCATCGTTTTGAAGGCCCGCCGCTCGTCCTCTACACCTCCTTTAATAATAGGAAGCAAATACGGCTGACCTTCCTCATGGTTCCGTGCGATGATATCCTCCATCTCCGGCAGCCATGCCATGCTCAGCCGTTGCCCCGTCTTATGCCGCCTATAGGCAAGGATACCCTGCTGGATATCGCTCCGCCGCAGATATGCCATATCGACGAACGACATCCCGCGTGTGTAGAAGCTGAAGAGGAAGAGGTCGCGGGCCAGCTGTTGTGTCGGCTTCTTCGGCTCCATCCTCGCCAGTCTGCTGATCGCCTCCGCGTCGATAGCCCGCTTCGCCGTCTGTGCGTTTCCCGTATAGACCGCGTCGAACAGACCATCGGACAAGCAAGACCCTGCCTCGCGCGCTATGTTGCAGGCCGCCCGCAGCCGTTTCATGTAAAAGCCGATTGTGTTTGTCGACAGCCCGTCGCTGTGGAGTTGTGCTTCGAAGCTCTCTATCCACGAAGCATCAAAGAGTGCGCCGTCATCCCTGCGAGCTGTCCTCTTCATCCGTCGTACTGTAGCCCGGTAAGTCTCTGCCGTGCGCACATGCCCCTGTCTCTCCTTTTCATCAGCGACGCGCTCCATCCACGCCGTCATACGACCTACAGTCCATGGCGCATCGCCATGAGCATCATCCGTGGCAATGACCGCCGTCTTGATGTCGGTCAAGTGTAGTCTCAAAAACAGTGAATCGGTGTTAGAGAAGTACGAGCGAGGCACTTCAAATGTTAAAATGTTCCCTTTCATAGTGATAAAAAGTCATTGATGTAACCTATTTTTCAGTTTGTTGATAAAAAGTCGCCCAAAAGTTTTGTTTTATGAAGAATAAACCTTAATTTTGCAGAGTGAAAAGAGGTATGTTATGGAGTGATTCAGTAGGACAAGCATAGAAATCTGCCTTATACGAGAGGATGAAACCGCTAATTTTCAACAAAATTAAGCACC